>JADFAK010000117.1 GCA_015665315.1 Flavobacteriales bacterium
ACGACCAAATTGGAGATATTTCGATTGTAATCAACGGCGTGCTTGATCTTCAAGGGGACGTATGCAATCGTGTTGTCTTCGAGCCTTACGAGGAAACCAGTGATCTACATTTTTGGGAGGGACTTTACATCAATTCTGTGGCGGCCAATAATGACTTGAAGCATTTCAACTTGGAATATTCGCATGTTGGCTTGCAAATTCAATCGGAGGCAATTATTGACAATGCGTTTATTACGAATTGTCCGGTTGGAATCACCACGCAGGGCGGTTCGCTCACGACCATTGAAAATAGCTGGGTTTATGGAAATGAAGGAACTGGGGTTTTGCTTTTGGGTGGAACAACGACGATCAACAACTCACGCATAGCTCAGAACGGAAAATTCGGAGTAGCCAATGCCAATTCATTTTACCTCGTGATGGGATTTTGCACCATTGAGGAAAATGCTTGGGGCGGCGTGTATATGGGAGGTGCTAGTACCAATGATATTCAGAACACTACTTTCCAGAACAATGAAGGCTCGGGAATCGAGATCTCTGATTGGGCATTTAGCAATGACTTTTCTTCACCTGGAACTTCGCAGGTCCCACCATCAGTTGTGGTTCATACCTGCAACTTTCTTGGGAATGCGGCAAGCACGCATGATTTTGTAAGCGCCAACAATTTTGGTTTCGTCGATATTCCGGATTGGGGTGCTTGCCAGGGATTGATTCAAAACAACGTGGGACAAAGCGCCATGTATGAGCTTCCATTTGGTCACATCACTAGCCAATCGGCCACCATGGCGCGTTACTGCGGTGGTGGAGATGCTTGGCAGGCAAGTTGGAACAGAATTTACAAATTACGCAATGGATACACCGATGTTGAATTGGGAACAGCCACGCAAAGCGGTTATACGACCTGCGAATGTGGATATGTAACCAATTTGGGAAATCGCTACCATGCCAGTACAAAGACCTTTTCGGGTAGTTATGCGCCCACAGACAAATACTATTGGTATATCGGTGCCAATTCCACCAGCGACCACGGTATATGGGATGTTGAAACGTCCATTTCTCTGGGCGGATTTGAAGTCTACTCTACTGTAGGCGACGCAGCCGATTTCGATTTCACCAACAACTATTGGGGAACATTTGTGGGTGTCGATGCCCTGGTGTATGACGTGGATAATTCGAATACCAACTATTCGGCATTTGTGACTACGGAATTTCAATTTGCCTACGCCGAAGTCGATGACGGTTTGCCAGTCATTCCACTTGGAGACGACACCAATATATGTGAAGGAACAGGAATCGTGCTCGACGCGGGAAATCCAGGTTCGGAATATTACTGGCTTCCTGGTGAGTTCAATACACAGACTTTAGAGGTTTTCGACGCGGGCACTTATTCAGTGACAGTGACCAACGACTGTGGATTCAACAGTGCTGAGATCGAAATCCTCGGAGTTGATCCATTGCCTGTGACGCCTATCGCCCCGGTTGGGCAGACGCTTTTATGTCCGAATTCGGCCAATACGAGCTACACCATTGACAATGCGGATTACGCCGATAGTTATGCATGGACAATCGATCCACTAGCAGCTGGATCGGTTAGCGGAACAGGAACAACAGCGGTTGTGAACTGGGAGAACAGTTTTATAGGAACAGCAACTTTGGCTGTTAAGTCGATCAACGCTTGTGGCGAGAGTTCGCTTTCAACCGCCTTGGAAATTGACATTATCAACGCACCGAATTCACCTTCACAGCCCTTGGGCGAAACTGCTTTTTGTTCGCAGCCTGTGAGTTCGGAATTCACGACTGAAGGGACTCCCTTGTCTGAAACCTACACATGGGAAATCGTCCCATCGGCCGCCGGATCTATTTCGGGAACGGGTACAACGGGAACTGTAACCTGGGATCCTGACTACGTGGGAGTGGCTGAAATCAGTGTGACTGGAATAGGCTATTGTGGTGTAGGTAGTGCTTCTCAGAGTTTGAGTGTGAGCCTAGGAATCTATGAAGCGACGATAAGTGGAACGGCCGAGGGTTGCTTCGGCGAGACGATTACGCTTTCAGCAAATGAGGCAGATAGCTACGATTGGTCAACTGGAGATGATACCCAGGAAATTGAAGTGACTTTATCGGATGCGCAGACGGTCACTCTTACCATCAACGACGACGACGGTTGCGAAGCGGAAACCTCGATTAATCTGACTTCTCTGGCACTTCCAGATGTCATGGTGAGCGGTGATTTTGATATTTGTCCGGGTGGAACGACAACCTTGACTGCCTCAGGAGGTGACTTATACTTGTGGAGCACGGCAGATGTCGATTCGCAAATAGATGTAAGTCCGAACGACGACACATCGTATTCAGTTGAAGTTACTGGCAGCAATGGATGTAGTTCGACGATGGAAATCGATGTCGTTGTACACGACAATCCGACCATAACGATTGCTGGTTCGACGACCGTGTGCGCTGGTCAGAATTCTACGCTAGAGGCTCAAGGTGGAGCGACCTACGTTTGGGATGGCGGACCGGCAACAGCCATGTATACCATTAACCCAACCATGGAGACTACGTATACGGTAGTTGGAACATCGGCATTTGGATGTTCGAGCTCTGCACAGATTACGGTTTCGACCATGGCTTCTCCTGATGGAGCTGTTTCAGGGGCAGACTTAGTCTGCGCAGGCGAGTCGACGACATTGACTGCTTCGGGGGGTACGTCGTATGATTGGGACGGCGCATCGAACACGGCCTCACTGGTTGTTTCTCCAGATGAAACGACGACCTACACAGTATTCGTAAGCAATGGATCGGGATGTACGGACACTGTTCAGTGGACAGTTGAAGTCTCAGATTTCTCGGATGCTGAGATTACGGGCGACTCGGATATTTGCGCTGGGGAATCTGCCACGTTAATAGCTAGCGGCGGTGGGACTTATGTATGGAACACGACAGATGAAGGAGCGGTATTGAACGTCACGCCTACTCAAACGACGCAATACACAGTAGAAGTAACCAACAGCGATGATTGTTCGACCACAGTGGACTGGATTATAACGGTACACGCTGCCCCAGCGATTCCTACGATTGTCGGTTTTGGGGGCGAGTTGTTGTCGAGTGCAACTTCTGGCAACCAATGGTATTACGAGGGTGTGCCTTTACCAAATGGAACAGGACAAACATTCGACCCAACCCAAAACGGAAACTACTGGGTAGTGGTAACGAATGAATTCGGATGCTCTTCGCAGTCGGAGCCATTGTTTGTCGACGTGACTTCAGTAAACGAACTATCAAATGAACTAAGCTTCATGCTTTCTCCAAATCCGGCTTCGAACTTGGTTCAAGTTCAGTTTGACCAGTGGTCGGCCGGAACGGTAGCATTTGATATTTACGATTCGGTCGGACGAAAAGTCTGGAGTTTGGAGACTGTTGTTTCTTCGAATGGTTTGGTGAGTCTTGATATTCAGGGATTGAGTAGTGGCAACTTTATACTAAGCGCAGCGAACGATGGCCTTGTGGTTACTCGTCCGTTGATTGTATCGAAGTAAATCCATTTCTCGTAAAATAATAAAAGCCCTGTTCTCAATCGAGAACAGGGCTTTTTATGTCAATGATGAAAATCTCGTGGTTAGTTGGTAGAAATGGTCACCTTCATACTATTTGCGAATTAGGTTGTAATATTAGGCTTTTGAATGTGTTTGGAAACGCGCACGAGCGGGGGGTGATTGGCTGAAATATTTAATGTTTTATAAGTAGTTTTAATGGTTCGAGTATTCAATTTTTCTTTGATATTTCTTATAGCCCTATCAAGTTGTTTTGAAGAAAACACTATAACTAGTGAGAAAGACAGTGAAATTCTGCTAGCAACTGTCGATACTTCATTGATTGGTGATTGGTATTGTGTCTATGAAAAAGTAGATGAATCAGTTCTTGGAAATACAGAATATTATTATCCAGGTGTGGGTTTTCTAAAAGTGCGCAGCGACCGCACATGCTTTATATACAACGGATTCAATGAAGGTATGGCGGTTTTTCCGGACACATGCTTAAATACTCGCGACGGCTTGAGAACAAATAGCTCCAGTGACTATTTCGCATTAAATCCTTCTATGATAAATGACTCTTTGAGGATTACATTTGACTATCGAACTTTTGTGTTCGCAAAAAGGGAAAAAAAATGCAACCAAGAAGTTGATCTGGTGGAGGTTAAAAAATTCTTAACTTCATCCGACAGCGTGCAATTGTTAAGCGAAAAAATGCCTCCTGTTTGGTTAAGTTTTAACCAAGATGGTCTTTTTGAAATTCATCCTGAATCTTTTGAAATTGAAAGAGATTATAGTATTGTAGTTTATGACAGTACCTATTTTCTGCACTTAGGAGTACCCTTCAACCACACGTACTTAATTGAGAGTTTGTTAAACGATAGCCTTGAAGTACAGTTATTAAATTATCAATCTATGGATTTTACAATAACAAGGTAATCCGGTAATGCCCCCGCTGGTGTCAGTTTGTAACTGATAGCATTTTACTCATACGTTACAGTTGAAATAGTAGTCCCTAAATAACGATTGCTTTTAGGAAAATAGCAGTCATAATATCAGACTTAGAACGCATTGCCAACACACAAGAGCGATCCCGAAATTTAGATAAACAAAAGCCCCGTCCTCAAGCAAGAACAGGGCTTTCTACATCAATCATGAAATCCACTCGACTTAATTGGCCGAAATGGTCACTTTAATCATATTCGAGATTGAAGGGGTATTGCTGCTTGCATTGGTTTCCTCTATTACATTTCCGCTTTCATCGGCACCTGTGTCGGCGGCAGACTGACGAGGGGCTTGATTGGCTCCTGCTCCGGCATATTCATCTACTTCCGTTCCAGCGTCGTAGAGTTTGAGCGAACTCGTAATATCTCCTGTCACTGCATTGCCTCCTGAATACAAGTTCATGCCATTGGCTGCGATGAACCAGTCGTTTGATTGAACGAGCATGGTGGCGAAAGACAATTTGTCGCCGTCCTCTGCATCGAAACTAAAGCTGTACGACTCCCCTGGGAATATTGGAGCCGCTCCACTCCCTCCTACTGGTGTGTTGAATACGTTCGTGAATCCCGATGGATCTCCATCTTCGGCCAAGGCTTCTAGTGATCCCGAGGCGGCAGTTCCGCTGGTGAATAGTCCGTTTGAGGTGCCGACGTAGTATGCTCCTGGGGCAAATGGTGATACCAGTCCGCTCATAGCGCCTAAATTTTCCTCCAACATCGCGTTGTTGCCGTCTTCGGCCATTCTCTCGATGGCTTCCGTTGCGGCCGCTCCTTCGGTGAACAAAGGCGATTGTCCCATTCCGTGAACCACCCATGCGCCGGGTGCGAGAGGTGATTCCAATGATCCGCCGTTGCTCACGTTGTTGATTGTCAAGGTGAACTCGGTTCCTCCGTCGTGCGACAAGGTGATTTCGATGATGTCCTCATCTGCTGGATAGGTGAACCCGTCGGCGATATTCGTGATCAACTCTACTGTTCCGTTTTCGTCCGGACCGGTGTTCGGCCCCGATTGGTTGGGCGGCTGATTGGCTCCTGCGCCCGGCTCTTCATTTACTTCTGTCCCGGCATCCCAGAGGTCAAACATTGCTGTGATGTCACCGGTAATCGCGTTTCCATCTCCATCGTAGAGAGCAAATCCATTTGCGCTTGTCGCGTAGAATAAGTCATTGGATTGCACAAACATGGTGGCTAGACTAAGGTAATGGCCAACTCCCGCATTGAATGTGATCGACTCGCTTGAGCCTGGCATGTTGAGGCCCGTTACTCCTGAATTGAAGTAGTCTTTTTCGGCGAAGTTGTTCTCGACAGTCACGGTAAACGTACGCGGACCGCTCATTTCATCATCGTCCTTATCTTTTTTACAGCTGCTTAGTAGAATAGCACAGGCGGCCATGGACATTAGAATTGCTTTTTTCATCTTTATTCGATTGGTTATTTATTCGTTTCTGGAGCACACAACGACGCGCTCGATTTGTTGAAGCGAAGTAATACCAACCCTATTGGGAAGTTCTTGCAAGAGTATCAGCAATCTTGACTTTTTGATCACGGATTTATCACATGAGGGGAAAGAATCTACAACTCCATACCCATTTCAAACTGCTTGACAGTCTCCTTGAAATGGTGAAGATTCAATTGAAGAATACGCTCGGAAATGGACATATCCACGTTGTTAATCTTGATCTCGTCGGAGACCAGACTCATGCCTTCGAATAGCGCATCCCAACTTTCATGGGTCGATTCGATGACGCCAAATTGTGCTACTTGATTGGTTTCGGGAATAAATACGAAGTAGGCCACCATTGCATTGTTTGCAGAAACGATGAAACCCCGGCAATCTGTAAACACCAATGTCTCTTCCTGGTTGTCCCACGAATAAGCCGCCTCGACCGAAGATACCGACCAGTCCCAATCGGTCATATCCGCTTCATTGACCTCAACACTTGATTCACCTAGCGACTTGGACTGGCGCTTGAAACATTGGAATTCTCGTCGGATTTCAAAACCGACCTTTTTATAGACCGATACCGCTTTTTCGTTTTGCTGAATGACTTCTAGAAGTGTGTAGGTAATTCCCTTCATCTTGAGATCGGGAAGCGCAAATTCATACATCGCAGCAACTATGCGTCGGCCCCGAAATTCTGGCAAAACACCTGTACCCGTGTTGAAGGCAATGACTTGTCCGCCGCGATAATCAATAGCGTGAATCAAGAAAGCGATAAGCTCCCCATCTTCGAACGCGCCGTAGGAAAAATCCAGTTTGACCCCAGCCGATTCCCATCGATCAAGATAGAAATCATGATCCGTCGGAAACGCCACATAATACCCCTCAAAAGCCTTTAAAAAGCAATCAATCACCTCATGAATATCAACCGATTCGAGTGTACGTACTTCCATTGAAAAATGCTATAAATCGTTGCCCTTGATGACGTGCAGTTTATACTGTGCCTTATTGTGTTTAGCGACTGCGCGCAAATAGTCCAATTGAGCCTGAATGTAATTTTCCTGCGCCTGCATCAACTCAAATGGCACAACCGTACCCTCTTCTTGGCGTTGCATGCATTGCTTGAGGACTTCTGAGCCCAAATTCCGGCCTTCTTCGGCAAGTTGCAGTTGTTCTGTAGCGCCGGTGAGGATCGCCTCTGCTCCGCGGACTTGCGCGTTGGTCGTAGATTTTAGCTGATCGATGTGAAGTTGCTGCATAGCTATGCGGGCTTCGACTTGTTTGGACTCGCCGTTAAAAATCAACTGGCCCAGAGGAATGTTCCACATGACCGAAGCCGTTGCCACTTGGGTGGGATATAAGGGTGTTGGAATATCACCAAATAGTGAGGTATATCCACCCAGTTTCATTTCGGGCATCCAAATTCTCGTTCGAATATACTTTCGTTCAGTCTCCAGTACTTGCAAGGAATACTGTGCCGACTGGATGCTGTGTTGCTTTTGGAATAAGTCTTCGTTGACAACCAATCTATCGGCAACACTCTCCAATTCCAAAGGAAGCAACTGATCTCCAGCTTCAAGAGAGTACACCTCATTCAAATTTAAGAGACGCATGAGCTCGGAAGCACTTGCCGACTGGCTCATTTTAGCATCCAACATACTCACTTTGAGGTGGTTGTGATTGCTTTTGGCCAGAAGTAAGTCTGACTGATACCGCAATCCGGCGTCTACTTGAACTTTGAGTTGCTCAATGAGCACTTCATTCTGTTCAACCAGTTGCTCGTAAGCGGCATGGCTTAGTTGGGCTGAAATGAAATCATAATACACGTCAATCGTCTCCAAGAGCGCATCATTTCGCTCGGCGCGCGTGGCGTATTCGGCAGCTTGAATTTCGAGATTGGCGATTTGGGTTTCGTGAATACCTTGGGCAAAATTCCAGGTTCCTTCTCCACCTACTCCACCCCAAAGGCTCTTTCTCGTTACATCGGTGAAAAATCGACCATCGCCGTTCATGGCAGATCCCCACAAGCGATCGATGGCCAGTCCGGCATAGATCTCCGGCACCCACCATTCTCTCGATTTGAGGAACTTGGCGTGGGCCTCTTCTTGCTTGAGAATGGACTGCTGGATGGTCAAGTTATTGGCTCCACCAAGCTGCAGAACTGTCGGCAAATCAATTACCAAGAGGTCATCTTGAGCCGCGCCAGTCGTACAAATGGCCAAACTCAGTGCGATTGTCAGTATGATTCGATGCATATCTTTCTTTTCTACCAAGTTTGCATTATTTGACGTTCACCGCCTTCACTGTGTCGCCTGCTTTCACAAGTCCCTTGCCTTTCACAATCACTTGAGCCTGCGCACCAATATCGTCATTCAACACTTCGAAATAGTCCTTATTGGCCAAGCCTTTCTTCAATTCTACCAATCTTACCAGTCCGTCCTCGACGACCAACACACAAGGCTGACCTTTCACAATAACCTGCGCCGTTACGGGCAAAGTCATGACGTTTTCTCTGCTGGCAATCTGCATGCTCACCTTGGCGTACATACCGGGCTTGATTTTACCATCTGCATTGTCGATGTCAATTTCAACGAGCATGGTGCGTGAGTCGCGATCAAATGAATTGGACGTTCTACTAACATTTGCATGAAATGCTTGTCCCGCCAATTCTGGAAAAGAAACCAGTGCTTCCATTCCTACGCCAATTGCCGCAGCATCCGATCCTGGGAGGGGAATGCTTAAACGAATAGGATTGTTCTCTTGAATTTCTACCAGGGCAGTTGCATTCGAATTGGACATGCCGCTTTGAACCAAGGCACCTTCGTCGACATTTCGCGCCGTGAGAACACCTGAAAATGGCGCCCGTACGTACAGAAATCCAATGCGATCGGTTACTCCGTCGAGTTTAGCTTGTGCCGACAAATAGGCCGCTCGAGCGTCTTCCAAGATTTGTTTCGGTGTAAGAGCAGGCGTTTTCGCGTAAGAAGATTCCAATCGTTCATAGGTTGATTTCTTCCCTTCCAACTCGGCCTCGAGCTGTTGCTTTTGGCGATATAGTTCTGGGTTCCTCAGCTCAACGATGGTCTCCCCCTTGTGCACTTGATCACCGATGTCTTTGTGCACTTTTTCGACCATTCCACCCTCCATGGCATAGAGCATGACCGAGCGATTGGGCTCTGCCGTTCCCGCGACCACGGTTTCAGCGATAAATGAGTTGGTTGAAGGATTGACGACCTCAACGTTCTGAATTGAATTCTTGCTACTCGTGGTATCGGTCGCATCTTTCGACGCTGGCGCACAACCTATGGCAGTCACTAGAAGCCCTGCAACAATGAAGTTGGAAATAGTATGTGTAGACAAATTCATGTTCATTGCGATTGCTTTTTGCCGATGAGGGCGTAGAGAATTGGGATAATATACAAAGTCAGTAAAGTAGCCATAAAAGTTCCTCCGATCACGGCAATTGCGAGTGGAACATTGGCCTCAGATCCAACACCGGTAGCCATTGCCGTAGGGAGCAGACCGAAAATCGTAGTCCCAGCAGTCATCAAAACCGGTCGGAATCGGTCAGATGATCCTTCGATAATCGCCTCCATATTACTGGAGCCAGATTGTATGAGCGAGTTGATCCTATCGATGAGAATATTGCCATACGAAACCGCAATTCCCACCATCATTATCACTCCCATCATCGATTGAATATTCAAATAAGTCCCTGTAATCCACATGAGCAGCGCCACTCCGATAATACCGAGCGGGAAGGTTGTAAGGATGATTAGCGGCAAGCGCAAAGATCGAAACAGCGGTGTAATGATTAAAAAGGCGAGTAGAATGGCAAGTATGAGTCCGGTCGTCAATTCGCCAAAAGACGTCTTGATCGTGCCCACCTCTCCACTAAAAGTGATCTTGTAACCCGCAGGAAAGTCCATTTCCCCAATGCGTTTTTCAATTTCGTCGGACACACTTCCTATATCGGCATCTTCGATTCCAGCATACACGTTGAATTCTCTTTGCAGATTAAAGTGATTGATTTCCACGGGATTAACAGACTCCGTGATCTCAGAAAAACTGCGAAATGGAACACCTTGGTCGTGGAACTTACTTCCAACAGTCACATTGCTCAACACATTCTCGTCGTTGATCATGTGCTCGGGATAAGTCACACCCACATAGTAGTGGTTTCCATTCTTCTCGTCGATCCAAAACGCCTTGTCAAAAGTCGCCGACGAGTTAAGCGCCGACACTATATTCTTGATCGCATCCACAGGTTCAACTCCCCGTTCGGCCGCTTTGATTCGGTCGATATCGATGTCCTTTGTGGGCTGATCAATTCGCTGCAAGATTCGCACATCTCTTGTCGCTGGAATTGTTGCGATAGTATCTTGAATTCGCTCGGCAATACCGCGGAGGACGTCCAATTTGTTGCCGATAATTTTCACATCGATCGGGGCAGGTTTTCCATCGTTGAGGGCTGCTGTGATGAGTCCGCCCGTGTTGAAACTCAATTCAATACCTGGAAAAGCCGCATGCATCTTCTTCCTCAAGATCGACGCATAGTCGAAAGTACTTTTGCTTTGGCCGTCAATCAACTGAATCCCGATAAACGCGTCTTGCGTGCCTGAATTCGGCGTGTAGGCTGCAGGTAGGTCGTAGAAAATTCCAATGTTCGAGATAATCTGACCGAGATCCGTTCCCAGTTCGGTGCGAATGAGTTCTTCCATCTCGGCGACCGTCTCGGCGGTGGCTCGAAGCGGTGTGCCCGACTCCATGCGCACTTGAATTTCCATTTGCCCCACATCCGATTGCGGGAAGAGTTCGTATCCCAAATTCTTCATAAGGAAGAGCGAAACGACAAACATCAATCCGACCACGACTAGCACAGCTCCTTTTCGGTTTAGGGCTTTGATCAAACTGCTCTTATAGCGCGTTTTGAGGCCTTCGATAAGTCGTTGAAAGAAGCTCAACTTTACCTTTTTGCCTTCTTGGTCTTCAGCCTTCGGCAAATGATTACGGAACAGGAAGGCCGCGGCTAGAGGCACCAAGGTGAGGGAAAAGATATATGAACCAACCATGGCTCCTCCAACAGTGATTGCCAAAGGAGAAAAGAGAAACTTGGCCATTCCGGTAAGGAACATGACTGGAATAAAGACCACGATAATCACCAAAGTCGAGGCCAGAACTGGAGTGGCCACTTCAAGCGCAGCGTCGAGCGAACCTTGCCAAGCACTTTTTCCCATTTTTAGGTGCCGGTCGATGTTTTCGAGCACCACAATGGAGTTATCTACCAAAAGTCCCAATACCAGAGCTATTCCACCGAGCGTGATGCTGTTGATGGCTTGTCCGGTGAAGTAGAGCACCAAGAATCCGAAGAGGATCGACAGGGGCAGACTCACACAAACGATGAGGGCAGATCGGAAATTACCGAGGAAGAGAAAGAGCACGAGGATAACAAGTACGAGTCCGCCCACGGCTGCTGTCGTAAGTCCAGAAATCGAATTTCGCACGTAGGAACTTTGGTCGAAAATCACATTGAGTTCGACATCATCCGGCATCCTCTCTTTCAAACCTGGGATGGCAGCTTTCACCGCTTCAACCGAAGCAATTGTATTTGCGCCTGGTCGCTTAAAAATGGGCAAGTAAACCTGCTCTTTTCCATCGACACAGGCAATATTGGTTTGAATGACGCTGGCATCTTCGGCGTGTCCAACATCCTTGATATAAATCGGATTTCCGTTGCGGTAGGTGATCACGATGTCGTTGAAATCCTCAACATTGATGATCATTCCTTTGGCGTCGATTCCGTAGTTGATCGCACCTATTTCCGCAATTCCCGACGGAATCATGGTTGTATTCTTCTGAATAGCGTCGTTGATCTGCGTCTGCGAGATCCCAGTCGCCGCCAATTTATTTGGGTCTACATAAATATGCACTCGTCTCAAGGAACCGCCGTAAGCTGCAGGGGCTACAATTCCTTTCACCCCGCTTAGCATTTGCCGAAGGTTGTAATAAGCCAAACCATACAATTCCTTGCCATTTCTCACCTTGCTACTCACTGTGAGCAACATGAGGGGCTTGCTGGCAGTCGGGTCAAAAGGCTGAACCATGGGGGGTAAGGTTCCGGGCGGCTGGTAATACATATCACTCATCGCATAGGACGAGGTATTGGCCATGGCCTCGGCCGGATCGACATCTTCACCGTAATAATTGGTCACGATGCTCACACCCATCATGCTTTTGGAAATCTGCTTTTCGATACCTGGTGACTGTCCCGTCCATCGCTCCATACGGCTGGTAATGTCCTTCTCCACGACCTCGGCAGGCATACCAGGGTAGAGCGTGATAATCTGCATCGCCGACTTCTTGAATTGCGGGAGAATATCCACCGGCATTCGCGGCACGAGGACGACAGCCAGAGCCACGACCACCATGGCCAGAACAAGAACGAGGTAGTGATTTTTGAACGAGAGTTTTATCATCTGCAATCAGGGATTTGCCCAAGAATCGATCGACAAGCACGGCGGTTTCACCCTGAAATTATCTGGATAAAATGGCATGCTTTTAAGTTGAAGACGAGTACGAAGGCCCATATTGGGCGCAGACAGGTTCCAGCTATAATCGAGAAAAGTGTATCTATTACAAACATACAAAGTATTGAGGCAGTAACAGGTGAAATAGGCATGCATGCAGATAAACAAGACGAGTGGTTGGCAAGAGTTTTTTCTTAGAATTGCGATTGACTTCGTAATTTGGCCGCATGAATGAAGAGCTGGCCAAAACCGACGTATGTCGAAATTGTGGATCGCCTGACATCCGGATTTATTGTGCCGCATGCGGGCAAAAGACCATGTACCGTCGCTTTAAGCTGAAAGACTCCTTGTTTTGGTTGTTTGCCAAGATCTTTGACATGGAGCAAGGCTTTTTTCACACGACTCTTGAGCTACTTAAGCGTCCGGAAAAGGTCATAGGAAACTACTTGCAGGGAGCAACTCGTCCCTATTCACACCCTTTTCGATTCATTTTCCTTTGGAGCACGATTAGCACGGTTATCAGTTATTGGATAGGTGCTTTCGACATAATCACCGAACAACTGAGCGCGGCCAACCCAGATCCAACCTCAAAAGCAATCAATGACTTCATATACAAGTATATCAATTTCATTATTGTGGGGATGGTGCCGTTTCTAGCCCTTTGGGCCAAGTTATTTTATCGAAAGCACAAGCTCAATCTTACGGAACACATCATTATCAACTGCTTCGCAATGGGAGCGTCGACGGCGGTTGGTTTGGTCTTTAACTTCCTTTATTTTATACCCTCCTTGGTTGGATGGGTCATGGCCTTTTCATTCTTCATAATCACCTTTGTCACAGGAAGAGTCTATTCGCGCTACTTCAAAGAGAATATTTTCTTGAGTGTATTCAAATACATCCTCATATATTTACTAGGGACCTTAACGGTCATGGTCGTCGGCTCAATTGTCGCCATTCTTGTTGTGATCATCGGAAAATTCTTGGGCTTTGCCTGATCTCTCCTTGAAATTGAAAAACCCACGTTACCAGCTCGCCATTGTCGTGTTTGGTTCGCTGCTTATCAGTGCCATTTTTTACGGGAGAGTCATGATCGACCCCGGTGCCTATATGTTTCATCATGGCAATGACGCCGTCAAAAACTACTATGCTCTGGCTTGGTATGTTGAGCACGAGGAGGGCTTGGATTTTGGTGGTATGAAATACCCGCATGACGGGTTTTATTTGCAGACAGACGGACATCCGCCGGTAGGTTTTTTGTTGAAATGGTTGGGGGCAAGTGGGTCTTTTGCGGTTGCCCTTATCAATTGGCTCATGGTAATCAGCATACCGCTGAGCATCGTGCTTTTCTACCTGGTTTTTCGCCGATTGAAGATTCCGTGGGTTTGGGCCTTCTTGGCGTCCTTATCTATCATAGCCCTTTCTCCTCAGATAGATCGCATGGAAGGACATTTTGCCCTTTCCTACATGTTCTTCTTTCCACTCACCTTCCTGTTTATCCTGGACTTAATGAAGGCCAAGCCCCTGCTTCCCTTTCTGAAGCTTCTTGGACTGATCATCGCTTGCTACTTTTTGCATCCTTACTTGGGGGTCATGCTGACTTTTATAGCATTGGGCTTTATCCCCTACTTCCTTTTCCACGCGAAGAAAAAGGGGATGGTGATTGGCTCACTAGTCTTGTTCCTTGCTGGCCTTGTACCATTGGGCATTTGGAAGATTGTGATGGAGCTTACCGATCCCGTCCAAAACCGAACCACAGACCCTTGGGGATTTTTGGAATTTGTGACGCGTTGGGAATCTCTTTTAATGCCGCATCATTACTGGCCTGGTATCCTTCCTGCAGAACATTTCCCAGTGAATTACTGGGAAGGCCAATGCTACATAGGCGTCGGAAGTTATATACTCGCCCTCGGGATGGTCTTGCTCATCCCGCGAATCACCTTGAACTGGCGTCTCTTTGCCAAAAACTTGCTCTTGATCCTCCCCTGCGCAGCGGCCATTGTTTTAGCCTTTGGCTACCCCTTCTCTGCTTATCCGTGGATTGCTGAAAAATTTCATTTTCTCGTCCAATTCCGTGCTTTGGGTCGGCTCTCATGGATTTTCTACTACCTGGCCATTGGTGGAATGTTTTTCGCCCTGCTCAAACACAACGGCCGTTTCTCGACATTATATAGGACAATTGCCGGAGTGGCTGCCTTCTTCTTTTTACTTGAAGGTGGCTTTGTACACAACCAAATGGGGAATTCAATTACGGAATCTGAGAACCTTTTCTCCAAAGAGAAAAAGCAGTCGTTTTTGATGTCCTATCCTCAAGCACTGTTTGAAGACATCGAAGCCATTGTACCTGCCCCCATGTATTATGCCGGGTCCGACACCTATTCTACCACAAGCTCGGCTGAAGTATCTATTGAGTGCCTGACCCTATCGTACTACACTGGAATCCCAACAACGGCAAATTCTACCTCGCGCGAGCCTGTTCTTCCATCTCTTGAATCTATTCACCTCACCTCCCCATCCTTCTATCCCAAATCACTGCTTCAGAAGATGGATTCCTCCTATCATTCGCTCGGGGTGCTCACCACCGACTCCTTGTACGAAGAAATGGGGTATGACTGCTGTGGCGAGCTAGTCGATCCACTGCTGACACGCGGTGACTGGCATTTGTACTCGCAGAAAAAGGCCGACTTCGAAAAAAGACCCATCTCATTGGATTCCACGACGACTGCCGCTCTCAATCTGGTTGGCGACACCATACTAAGCAGTGGAAGAGCCCGTTTCGAATTTTTCAATTTTGACCGACCTGGACTCGTGAAAACTGAAGATTATAATTTGATCGGAGAATTTCAGGACTCGCTGGCTATGGGCAAGCACATGACATTTTCGTGCTGGGTTCACAATCCGAAACTAACCTCACACCCTGGATCGATTTTCGTCGAAACAATTGGAAAAGACCTGAAAAAGGACTGGATCAAACATGAAGCAATCACGAAAGCGACGATGCAAAGTGGGGACAGTACTCTATTCGAACTAAAATTTGAGTTCCCTAAGCAGATTGACAAGGTCTATTTTTACTTTTTCGCCGTTAACGGAAATTACGACGAGGTGTACTTGAGCCACGCACTCGTCCGCCAAACCGAAAGCGATGTGTATGAGAAGGTTGGCTCCATGGTATCAAAGAACAACCACCTCTTCTTGGAGTTAGGTGAAAGTAATCTGATATACCCAAAAAGGAAGTGATAACACCCTGTTCTATTCACGACCCATTTATTTCGAAAAAATTCATTAGAATTTTACGTAATCTTTTTACCTTTGTCGCCCAGTAAACGGAGAGGTGCCTGAGTGGCCGAAAGGACTTGTTTGCTAAATAAGCGTACCTCAAAAGGGTACCCAGGGTTCGAATCCCTGTCTCTCCGCACAATCCCGTCAATCACTACGCAAGTAGAAGTTTGACGGGATTTTTCTTTTTAGTCAGTCTGTTCTGACGCCTACAGCCGTGCCCTGGTCGTCAATAGAGTATTTCGAAGAGCTATTTCAGCAAAGTTGGCAATGCACTATCCGATCAACAGCATCCTTCATCCATTTGAATGGGAGGGCATGGAACACTTCCGTAAGAACAATAAACACAGCAATCGCCCTCTTTTGGTTTAAGATTTGCTGAGCAGGACTCACACGTGTAAAAGAACGCACACGCATTAGTAGGCATTGTTTCCTCTTTAGAGTCTCCACATTTTGGGCATGTTATGACAGATTGAAGTATAACACTCTTCGACTCCATAGCATTCTTTTTTCTTCCTCTAAATTTGTAGACTCCATAGGCAAGCAAAACAGCTGCAAGAACCATCAAGATTCCACTGTACCTTTCCAAAGATTCGCTGACGGCAAGCATTCCCGTTGCACCGCCAAGTAGAACAATCAGCGCAGGCAACCAACAACAAGCTGTCGCAAGAATAAACGCGATCACTCCCCCAGCTATTGATTGTTTGTGGTTCATTCTGTTCCTTGTAATTTAAGACGTGTTCACGTTTCATCTCGCGAAGAGCCTAAGTTACAAGTCCCTAGCTCTCCATACACCCCACAATTTATCTAGTTTTTCGGATATTCAACCCGCACATGATAGATACTCATCAATCTACGTTTAAAAAGCTCACGAATCAGGGTAATATCTTTGAGAGTTATGTCGGCATTGTCGAACTGACCTTGCTCCATCTGGCGATCAATAATACTGTCGACCAATGCACCCAAACTCGTGGCTTGGGGATCTTTGATGCTTTTCGATGCAGCTTCCACGCTATCGGCCATCATCAATACCGCCGACTCACGTGAGAATGGACGCGGTCCGGGGTAGGTAAAATCGGCTTTATCGACGTGAGCTTCGCCCTGCTCTTCAACTGCTTTTCGATAAAAGTATTCGGTGCGTGTAGTACCATGGTGACTGCGAATAAAATCGATGATCTGATCGGGCAATCCTCTCTTGTGCGCTATTTCGATTCCTTCGATGACATGTCCGATAATAATCTTCGCGCTTTCACGGTATTCGAGTTCGTCATGTCGGTTCTCGGCCGTATTCTGATTCTCAATAAAATACTCCGGACGCCTCATCTTGCCAATATCATGGTACATAGCTCCTGCTCGCACCAACAGGGCATCTCCACCAATGCGATTGATTGCTTCCTCGGCCAAATTGGCCACTTGTAAGGTGTGTTGGAAGGTTCCTGGGGCTTTTTGATTCAATTCTCTCAAAAGCGGGTTGTTGGAATCAGACAATTCGATCAAACTGATTTCAGACAAGAACCCAAAAACTTTTTCGAAAACGTAGATGAGCGGGAAGGCAAACAAACTGAGCATGGCATTGCCGCCAAACCAACCGTAGTAACTCCAATCAACCGATTCGATTCTACCCTCTTGCACGATGTTCAATCCGAAATAGGTAACTGCATAGGATCCAAAAATCACAAAAGCCGAATTAAAAAACTGCGATCGTCGGCGTAAATTGGACATCCCGTACATCAACAAGACACCCGCAAATATCTGAAGGAAGACAAACTCAAATGGATTCGGGACAATAAAGGAAATTATGAAGACCGCCACAATATGCAGGAAGATAGCCAGTTTGGCATCGTAAAATGCACGCACAATAATCGGTAAAATGCACAGCGGTGCCAGGTAGATATGCAGAAACTCCAATTTCAAGGCAACTTTTGCCACTAAGACCATGAGTAAAAGGAGCAATAGAATGAAGAGTACTTTTGAGGGCTGACGAAGAACTGTTGGAAACAGAATTTTTAGAAAAATCGCAAGGGTAACGAGGCACACGATCACCAAGATCAGCTGGCCGGCAACCACGAACCAGTATTGTTTGAATCCTCCTGTGCGCCGTTCATAGGCTTGCTTTAACGATTGAAGAACCCGATATCGCTCCGGCGACACCAACTCTCCCCTTCGTATGATGCTCTCACCAATATCAATTTTTCCCTTTTGCAGTGGAATCCGTTTGAGCTCCTGGCCCAAAAGCGTCTGCGTTTTATGCGAATTGAAATGGATATTGTAATCGAGGGAGTTTTGAACTAAATTGGTAAGAAACTCTGCATCGACCGTCCGTTCATCTTTGATTCGCTGTTCGGCATAATCAGCAGCCGACCGAAGGTCAAACAGATCACCCAGCATCACGTCTTTGGCAATATTGTTTTCGAGTAAAGTAAGGTAATCGGTCACTTCTTTGCCCTCGTGGGCGACATCCAAGCTTACCACTCCTTGACTGAAAATCTGCTTCAAGATATTTACGCCAAGCTCCTCATGGATAGCCCGATTAATACTGTCGCGCCGTTCGGTTCGCAGCAAGCCCATTATTCCATTTCCGTCTTGGCTTTTTGACGATTGCTTCCACTCTTGATTTAGTCGTTGCCTGAATTTGCGGACTCGCAAGACCTCGACATTTTCATCCAGAACATAGATAGGTGCAAAAGATGCAATCATCTCCTTTTTTGCCGAATCCAACTCCGTTTCAGTCTTGCGAATGGCAAATGAAAATGGTGCATCAAGGTCGGCATGACGCCACGACTTGCCCTCTTCAAATTCATATTTGAAACGACCCTCTCGCGGGAAAAAGTAAACAATCAACAAGGCGCAACTCAAGAAAAGTGCGAAAGTTAAAATGGCCTGATGGCGGTCCCGTATATAGTTGAAATACTTGTCCAAATTTGTCGGTCAGATTCGCCGCAATTTAATCAAAGCTTCGTTTGCAATTCACGAAATGACCTCCCATTGTTCACAAGCAAATACTTCCTCGCCTTTGACGTCTGAAACACCTCTTCAGAAAAACATGTCAATCCAACGCTCCAATCCGAAGTAACAGAACAAGGTCACTAAAACAACGGCGGCCAAATTGAGAAAAATCCCTGCTTTGGCCATTTGTGGAATTCGGATGTAACCACTTGCAAAAACAATGGCATTGGGGGGTGTGCTCATCGGGAACATGAAGGCGCAACTCGCTGCGATAGTAACTGGAACGGCAAACAATAAAGCCGATTGATCACCGCCTACAGCCAAGGCCGCAACCATAGGGACAAATACATTGACCAAGGCTAGATTACTCATTAACTCAGTCAGAAATAAGGCGACGAAGGTGAGGGCAAGAATCAACAAAAACACTTCTCCAGCGCCAAATCCACTGAATTGATTGGCTATGACTTCGATCAAACCAGTCGTTTTAAAACCATTGGCCAAACTCAGTCCGCCCCCGAACAAAAGCAAGATCCCCCACGGCAACTTCTCCGTATCCTTCCATTCTAACAAGGGCGTTACCTCACCTGTTTTCGACGGAAGGACAAATAGCAAGACCGCCGAAAAAATGGCTATCCCACTATCGGTAAGCACAAATCCAGCGGGCATCAAATTTTGCATGGGAGCTCGAAAAATCCACAGGCAGGCGGTGAGCACAAAAACAATCAAAACAGCCCTCTGCTGCGTCGTAACTGCACCCAATTTCAACCATTCGCGTTGAATCAATTCCTTGGCAGCCTGAAAATCCCCCAGTCGGTTCGGGTATACAAATTTCACAAGTATTAGAAACACAACGAGAAGCATTACAATCGAAAACGGCAGTGCGAAGACCATCCATTCGGTAAATCCAATCTGAATATCATAAGCCTCCTGCAATGCCCCAGCCATCGCCGCATTGGGTGGCGTTCCTACCAAGGTCGCGATTCCTCCAACATTCGCCGCATAGGCAATTCCAAGCATCATGGTCAGCGAGAAGTTCCTTGCCCCTTTGCTATTTTCTCCGCCTTCGGCAAATAACAGTCCGACGACCGAACTGGCAATTGGCAACATCATGACCGTTGTGGCCGTGTTGCTAATCCACATGCTCAGCAGCCAAGAACTGAGCATGAATCCAAAAATTATTCGATTGGCCTTGCTCCCTGTCAATCGCACAACACTGAGCGCAATTCTTCGGTGAACATTCCACTTTTCCATCGCCAACGCCAGTACAAAGCCGCCCATAAAAAGGAAAATAAACTTGCTCCCGTAGGGTTCACAAGCCTCATCAATTCCCATGATCCCCAACATTGGAAACACTAAAATGGGCAACAAGGAAGTCACTGCCAACGGCACAGCTTCCGAAACCCACCACACCAGCATCCAAATAGCCACGCGCACTACAGCCCAAGCTTCGGCCGATAAACCATCAGGAGAGTTGAGCATGAGCAGGAAAAACAAGCCCGGTCCAAGGATCAATCCCAGTCGGCGAGTATTCAATTGAAAGGCTGCTTTTTCGTTTTCCATTGGGTCTGCAAAATGAGAACTCCTGCCGACTAATGCAAGAGCACAATAGGATCACTACATTTGCGTCCGCAAATCACAGTCATGGCACGAGTACGACGATTATTTAGGAAGGGTGAACTACTTGAGGTAGAAATCACAGATATGGCTTTCGGTGGAAAGGGAATTGGCAAGATCAAAACGGATGACGGAGACTTTACACTATTTGTCCTCAATTCCATTCCCGGTCAGCTAGTCCAAGCACGCATTACCAAATGCAAAAACCGATACGCGGAGGCAAAACTCGAATTGGTGATCCGTCCGGCCAAAGAGCAAGTCCAACTCGAATACCAAGAAATTCCGGGAGCACCCTACGCCTCACTTCCCATCGAATTGCAGCATGCTTTCAAGGAGCGTACGACACTTGAGCTGTATAAGCGCATTGGCGGACTGGCCAACATCGAGGAAGTTTACAAAGGCTTCATCCCCTCTCCCACTACCTGGCACTATCGCAATAAAATGGAATATTCCTTCGCTGCCATTGTGCACCGATTGGACACCAATGAGAAGTCGGATGAATTCGGATTTGGCTTTAAACACCGAGGAACGTGGTGGGCCGTAGAAAATTTGGATCGCGATAGCGGACTCTTTGACAAGCAAGTTGAGGACCACCTGATCACGATTCGCAATTGGTGTGAGAAAAGCGGTTTACCTGCATGGCACCCTCCGCGTCGGGAAGGTTTTTATCGATTTATGGTGGCTAGGAAGAGCTACGCCTCCGGCAAATTGTTATTCAACTTCGTAACGTCATCTGCTGGTCTACAAAATTTCGATCAAGTGGCTTTTATCGATCTCATGAAATCGTGCTTTGGAGATCGCTTGCACGGCATCTTGCACACGGTCAACGACGATACAGGCGACCGAGTAGAGGCGCGCGACGGGGAATCTACCTTGATTTATGGTGAGGAGAAACTTACGGAAACCATCGGCGGACTCCAATTCGAAATGAGTATGTATAGTTTCTTTCAGACCAATCCGCAGAGCGCTGAGAGATTGTATGCAGCTGCTATTGAGGCCATAGGAGATTCTATTGGTCCTGATGACGTAGTGCTCGATCTATTTTGTGGAACGGGAACTATTAGTCAGCTCGTTGCCCGCAACTACGACTGCAAGGTTGTCGGAGTTGACTTGATCGAATCGGCTATCGAGGACGCCAAGGCCAATGCTCTTCGAAACGACATCAAAGGCATCAAATTCTACGCCGAGGACGCGGGTAAATTCCTCTTTAATCACCCTGAATATACGGGCAAACTCAAGACCATTGTCCTAGACCCTCCTCGCGCAGGAATTTCACCCAAAACCTTGCGAAAAGTGATCCGATTGGGGGCACAAAGGCTAGTCTACATTTCCTGCAACCCTGCAACTCAAGCGCGCGATGCAGCGTTGTTAAAAGAATCGGGATACGAATTGGAACAGCTACAACTTTGCGATCAATTTCCACACACGTCACATGTGGAGGCGATCGCCGTTTTTGAACTTCGACACCATGGACAAGGACTTTTGGGCGAATAGATATACGGAAGGCAATACCGGCTGGGATGTAGGTACTGTTTCTACCCCCATTAAGGAATACATTGATCAGCTTGAGGATAAGTCGGTAAGCATACTGCTACCCGGTGCAGGCAATGCTCATGAGGCAGAATATTTATTTGCCGAAGGCTTCACCAACGTACACGTCCTAGACATCGCTGAAGAACCTTTGAACAACCTCGCCAAGCGCCTTCCCGATTTTCCAAAAGACAATCTAATATGCGCCGACTTCTTTAAACATGAAGGTCGGTATGACCTGATCATTGAGCAGACTTTCTACTGCGCTCTTCCACCGACAATGCGCGACGAATACGTCAAAAAAATGAGCTCCTTATTGGCCAAAGGAGGGAAATTAACAGGACTCCTGTTCTGCTTCCCACTCACGGAAAAAGGTCCGCCATTTGGTGGGAGTAAGGAGGAATATCTTCAGCGCTTTTCACCACTGTTTGATGTCGAAATTTGTGAGATTGCGCACAACTCCATCAAACCGCGTGCAGGGAATGAATTGTGGGTGAAATTTGTCAGGAAGTAAGAATTGAAGTCCAAATCATCTGATTTTTATTGATTTCTACCAGAGGATTACATGCAATTCCTCCACCAGCAACGCAAGTCATAAACAACTGACTACCAGTCTTTTTGTTCCGTAAACAGTAAGTATTGGTAAAAACCACTATCAGAAAAATCCTACAACTTCCCCGAAACCATTAACCAAGTGATCTAGTAGGATAATACAGGACGTGTTCCATCTCGATTTACATTGACACTTTGCCATAGCGCCACGATTTTAATTTACAACCAAGTAACTAAAATCGCCACTATGAAAAAGCTCATTCTTTCATTGTTCAGCCTAACCCTTTTCTTCGGGGCCGGCGCACAATTTCACATCTGGACCGACCACACCAAATCCATCGACTATGCGATGGACAATAGTGACTGCGAAAATATTCAGTTTGGTCCGCTTGAGAGCGTCTACCCTGACCTGGGCGAAGAATTTCGTTATACCATTATCAACGAAAAGGACGCGGTTCATTTTTACATCATCAACCTGGACACATGGCCAGCTACGCACAGTATGCACTGGGAGTTGGAGAGATTGACCGGGCCTTATTTGCCCGATTTGTTCACCTCGGACTCCATGGAATTCACCAAAGTCATGGATAAGCGTTCATCTGATAAAACGGTCCTATTCGAAAAATACGCCGTCCGTTTGTATTCTGTCACTCCGACAGGTAAACACGAGCTATTGGACGAAATGGAAGTATCTGTTTTACCCGAAGCCAAAGGCTGGCGCGCTCCTTATTCAGAAGGATTTGACCTGCCCATGATCTCGTCTGGGTCTCGTCCTGACGATCTCGGACATTACAAAGCGACTAGCTATCCCGATTTTTCAGGAAACGGCAACGTGCGCAGCGACCTCAATTCCTTCCCTGAAAAAATTGAGGATATGTGCCGCTATCCTACCCATTTTACGAATTCCAGTATCGGTGGCCCCAAAGCCGCTCCGCACACCGGCGATGGCTGTCTGTGCTCAATACTACCTGCCTCGCAAGACGTCAAGTCGATTTCAGATAATCTTGATCTCTCTCAATGCCAATATTACAATCCCAATACCTACGACCATTGTGAAGACAGGTGTAATCTAAATGCGTTCCAAGTTCCCTACGACCAATATGCGCATCCAGCAGCTAGCATCGCTTCGAAAAACGAGCTAAACGCGTATTCGTATCAAGTCGCAGACAAGAAAATGAATTACGGATTGAGCATCAAAATTCCACTCGACTTCGAAGAGGACGGATTTGAAGGTCCGAACGGTGAATTAGGACAAGATAGATGGCATATCATCGCCTCCTTTCACCAGTCCAATTGGCCAATTCCCAGCAAGGACATCCAAGCCAATTGCAACTCAACCTTGCAAGTGCTCTATCTCGGCAACAACCAAATCGCCTTTCAATATGGAATTTTGGGGTTTAATCGTACTGGTTTTGGCCCTTTCACGATTGAAAAAGGAGAATGGTTTGACCTAGTCTTCGAAATAAAGTGGGGACAATTGAACGGCCCTTCTGCTTATGGCGCGTATGGCGAAGAATCTGGCTCCCTTTCAATCTGGTGCAATACAGGAGATGGATACGGTCAACTATGCCTTATGCCCGCAACAGATTTTTTTAGAAGTCATCAAGACTTCACCGAGCAGTCTAAGAATCTAAGTCCGTTCACGACAGATGAAGACTACAGCGTGGTGTACGGTCCCAACGTCGAGAATGTCAATCCGCCCTACCTCGCTCTGAATCAAATGCGCGGTGGAGCCGATGGAACGCATGGTTTTAATTACGCTACGCAAATATTCTATGACGAACTGCGAATTGCGCCCGACCTAGAAAACGTGATGATAGGTGATGTCCAAAGCACAGTCTCAAATCCCGGCGGATGCGATCCCAGTTGGTTGGAGACAGACGAAGAAGACTCCAGCGAAGAAGATGAAACCGACGACACAGATGAAGGTGGAGATTATGAAGTAACCGATGACGGCAAGGGAGATTCGGACAACGACGAGGAAAGCGACGACGACAACGATGACCAAGACGACGACGACAACGATGACCAAGAGGACGACGACAACGATGATCAAGGCGATGACGACGACGACCAAAGCGATGACGACGACGGAGATTCAACTTGCGAAGGATCAGGTCCGCAGCTCTATGTATTTCCGAATCCAGTGACTACTGATAACCTCACCATTCACCTCGGATTGCAAGACACTGATCTAGCTGGAGATATAACCTTGTTTAGCTTCATGGGAATTCCATTGTTCACCTGGACAATTCCTCCAGGCCTAGCCGGAGAATACCAGTTCACCTTTGACGCGAGCATGATACCTTCGGGTACCTATAACTTGTCTTGGACCTCGGCCGAGTGGAGCGTTGACACGACAATAGTCTTTCCGTAAGAACACGCATAGAACACGACTAAAGTTTATTTTCACCCGCGAGAATTAGCATTCATATTTATTCGTATATTTCGTATTGATCTCTGAGACAGTTAGTTTCAGATCAATTCAATCCTTAACCGAATCTATTATGAGCGCTCAATCATTTACCCGTCGCGGTGCACCCATTGCGGCTATTCCAAACTTTTTTCAAGCATTTCTTTTTACGGCATTTATCTTATTTGCCTCCTCTCCTGTGTTTTCGCAGCAATGTGGACATGGGTGCACGGATACAGGTGCTTGTAATTACGACCCTCAAGCCGAACTTGACGATGGTACTTGTTCTTACTTTGACTGCGTGGTGATCGCCAACAACGACGCCATTTGTATTCAAGATGGGGAAACAGTTTCGTTGAACGTGTTGGACAATGATGTTCTTCCCGCGGGACTTTCTGCATCTATCCAAGTTTTGAGCGACGATCCATGTTTTTACATTGACGAAGGTGGAAATATTCTTCAAGCAGTACCTGGCGGAGACTGTTGCGGAGAGCACGTTATCTCCTACTACCTCTGTGCCGAAGATGGCCTATTCTGCGATCCTGCGGATGTTTGTATCACGGTCAAATGCGAAAAACCCGATTGCACACTTATCAACCTCGAAGATCTTTTAGTCGACGATGGTGCCGGCGATGATCCCACTGGAGGAGGCTGTATTAGTGTCTGCGAAAATTCCGAAACCACCGTCTTTGTTAGCTACAATGCTAGTAACACATACACCTGGTCAATAATTGGAGGAACTGCAGCGACAGGCGCAAATGATGCTGAGAAAGTCATAACATGGGGACCTACTGGTTCTGGAAATATTCAGCTTATCATTAACACACCAAATGGCCCAGAAACGCATAACTTTTGTGTAGATATATTACCGGGTCCGACCGCAGGTTTCACCTCGGACACCTATGTCTGTTTGGGGCAGCAATTATGCTTCACCAATACTTCTGTCAATGCCGATGCCTATAATTGGGACTTTGGCGACGGTAATTATTCGACCATGGAGGACCCTTGTCACACCTATACAACCTCGGGTCCTCATACTGTAACCTTACTAGCGACCAAGTTCAACTACGACGAACAGGGAAATCCACTTTGCTGCTGTACCGATGAATATACAGTGGAAATTGAAGTCGACCCACTCCCTGGCCCGTCAATTTACTGGGTGTCAACCCTGTGTGAAGGCGATAGCAGCAAGTATTGGACCGATGCAACGAATTGTGATTCGTATGTATGGACGCTAGAAGACGAAAACGGCATTTCATTCACCAATTTCGTAGGTCAAGGAAACGATACTATATGTGTCACTTGGCCATCTGGGTCTTTTGGAACAATAACACTTTTGGCCACCGATTGCGATAGCGCCTACTGTACAAATCCCACTACCGTAGTTGTTCCTATCATTCCCGCTGTCAGCCAAATCTCAGGACCTATCGAAGTCTGCGAAAACTCCACCGAAGTCTACACCTTACCGAAATGGCTGAGTACCGAATATTTGTGGCAAGTCACTGGGGGAACAATTATCTCCGGAGACAGCAGCCACCAGGCAACCATTATGTGGGGGCCAGCTGGTACCGGAACCATTCATGTAGATTATTACAGTACTTTCCTTGCCGGACTTCCCGGTCACGAGGAACCGGATTGTTATGGTAGCGCCGACTTGTCGGTCAACATCCTTCCAAAATTCTCCATTGTAAATAGCGGTCCGTCCATAGTATGTGTCGGAGATGCTTCCTTTATCAGTGCTACAAGCATTCCATCCAACCTGTACAACTGGACGATTACTCCAAGTGTACCATTCTCGGGAGGTGGGGATTTGATCAATGTCGTGTGGCCAGCGACCGGTACGTATGTTATCACTGCCACCACTGCTACCACGGGAGTTTATTGTAATTCGACTAAAAGTCTGGTAGTTCAAGTAGTTGAACTAGGACCAGCCACGGGTATCGACGGACCACTTGACATATGTCCTGGGGACACCTTGTACTATAGCGCTCTTACCAGCAGTGTTGGTGTCAATTTTAACTGGACCGTTTTGAATGGAACATTATCCTCAACAACAGGTCCGACCGTTTCCGTAGAATGGGGGCCCACAGGACCCTATTCACTTACGTTGACGCAGCAAATGCAAGCCGCGCCTTATTGTACATCTCCTCCGATATCTATAAATGTCACTCCAAAGTTGCTCATTGATCCACTTATTATAACACCTGGAGACTCGTGTACCAATATTCTCACCAACTTTTCTGTAGGTCCACCCCAGCACGCAGATGCTCAGTACAACTGGACGATTTCACCCGCGATTGGTGGAAGTATTGCCAGCGGACAGGGGACTGCGAATGTTCAAGTTCAATGGAACAATGATCCTATCCCAGTGACTATCTCGGTCGAAATCAGCTTGTGTGGAGACACCTTGGTCAAAGATTTTAATCTCACCCTGAGTGCACCTATTGTTCCAGTAATTACTCAAATCGGAATCATGTGTCCAGGTGTTGATGCAACGCTGGATGCCGGTGCTGGATTTACGTCCTATTCATGGAACACCTTGTCAACTTCGCAGACTACCTTGACTGCCGGTGAAGGGATGTATTCTGTGACGACCACCGACATCAACAATTGTGTGGCAACCGCCTACTATCAAGCAAACGATGTTCAGGGGCCTCCTGCGGTTATCACATCAGGCGATCCACTGGAAATATGCTTGCAAAATCCTCATACTGTCACACTCATTACCCCTTACTACTCTGGGCTTATATTTGAGTGGTTTTGCGGAGGGATTTCCCAAGGGCCGGCCACTGCCAGCCCCACATTTGTTCACCCATTCGCCAATGTTGCGGGCAGCTATGTGTACACAGTCAAAGTAACAGATACCAACACGGGATGTATAGAAACATCCTTGCCAGTAACTGTTATAGAACATATCTGCGACGGTTGCCCTGTAGAGCCCTATACTTTGGTACCATCGGCAACTCCACAATTTCCTGCGTGTAATACGGTCGACTTCTCATTTACATCTAGCAATTTCACCTTCTCAGGTTGGAATTTTGGCGATGGATTCGGTTCACCTCTACCTAGTCCCACGCACACATACGGAACTGCAGGTTGTTACGACGTAACTGTATTCGGCCAAGTGCCAGAGGTTGGCACTTCCGATTTCTGTGGTGTAATCGAACACATTTCAGTTTGCGTGCCAATCGCCGCCGATTTTGATTGCAATTTCTTGAATTGTACTGATGTTCAATTCACTGACATGTCAACCATCATGGTTGGACCAGGAAACAATATCACCAGTTGGTTCTGGAATTTCGGACCTGGAACGTCGACTAGTCCTAGTCCCATATTCTCTTTCCCCTCAACACCTGGAGTTTATCCAGTGACTTTGACAGTAACAAATGCCAATGGATGTGTCTCGACAGCTTCGAAAAATGTAACGATCAGCTCTGTTGGCACACCTGTAATTTCAGGTACGCCGACGCCTTATTGTGTTGGTGTTCCAATAAACTTCTCGGCAACCGCTGCGGGAGCAGTTAGCTATTTATGGACTTTTGGAGATGGCTCGTCTTATTCAGGCCCAACACCAATTCATACGTACACGTCTTCAGGCCCTTTCACTGTCAACGTGGTAGTGACAAGCGCCGATGGTTGTACCGCTTCGGACAATATAAACATCACGGTGAATCCGGGGATTCCTGAAGCAACAATTAGCGGACTCCTTGTAATTTGTCAAGGAGCGACAACTACGCTCACAGCTCCGGCTGGCTATTCGTACTTGTGGTCCGACCTATCAACCTCGCAATCCATCAATGTGGGTGCTGGTACGTATAGCGTAGTCCTCACGGATGCTTTTGGATGTATGCGAGCATTAGACCCTGTCACGGTAGTCGAATTACCAGCTCCAGTTGTTGCCATTTCGGGTAACCCAGTCATTTGCGACAACAACTGTACGACTCTTAGTGTGCCTTATACACCTGGATATACCTATCAGTGGTATGAGAATCTAACCAATCCAGTAGCCGGCGGGAATGGAACACAGCTCATCATCTGTTCGGGAGGTATCTTGTCTCCTTATGTATTAGAAGTGACTGACCAAAACAATTGTCGAGGAATATCAGCTCCATTTGTCATAACCCAAGAGGTGTCACCTTCATTCTCAGTTACCGTTTCTCCGGACAACTGCGCAGGCACACCTTCTACGCTCACTGTCACTCCTATACAACCCAACGTTGTATACAGTTGGAGCAATGGAATGTCTGGAAGCCCGATCGTGGTTTCTCAGGCAGGAACATATACCGTAATAGGCACAGACACGCTAACAGGATGCAGCGGCAGCGCGTCTGCAGTGATCCATCCACAGCCCGACCTTTGTCTGGTTCCTGTTGGATGCTATGAAGTCTGTAATCCAGATACTATCTGCGGGCCATCCGGACTTTCAACCTATCAATGGAATATGAACGGATTGCCCATTTCTGGTGCTACATCGCAATGTCTGGAAATCACGCAAAACGGATCCTACAATTTAACAGCCTCCAATAGCTTCGGTTGCTTTACGACGTCCGATTCTCTTTACATTGAAGTCATCAATTGCGACGACCCTTGTTCTGAGCTCACCATCGACTATAGCTTCCTGATCAACGACCAAATGGAGACGGATTCATGTTGTTTTAGTCTGTCTTACGTCAATGGCTTTGGTTCACTCCAAGGAATGACCATACATACCAACGATGCCGATTTAGTGGCCGATTTAGGATCATTGGCTCCAGGTGTTCAAGTGTCATCCAATGTCGGCGGAAGTGTCACAGTGACTAGCGACCCTGCGACCAACCCACTGCCAACTGGTGCTTTGAATGATTTCATCGAAATATGTATCTCAAATGCAGTAAACGATCCGCAACAGATTATTGTTGATTGGTATGACTTTGCCGATGAGATTGTCTGTTCTGACACCTTGTTGTTCAGCTGTCCGGTCGAACCAGACTGTCTGTATCTACAGAGCGATTCTATTTATTGCGAGGACGGACTTACCGTGTACGACTTTACCGTTTGCAATCCGCACGACGCCACTTTTAATATCGGATATTTACTATTGAATTCATCAAGTCCTGTGGGTGTTGTAATGACTCCGCCTTTCTTTGATTTAACGTCGAATCCGATCTTACCCGGAACTTGTCGTTCGCTTTCAGTGGTATTGTCAGGTCCTGGAATAGGCGGACAACAGTTTTGCTATCAGTTAGTTGGTCACGACTATGATCCAGCGATTGTTCCTGATGCCCTCTGTTGTTCACTGGATACAACCTACTGCATTGATATTCCATTCTGCGACCCATGCGAATTTGTATCCGTAGAAGCTGTTATTCCTACAGAGGAAGGATGTTGCTACGATATCATTTTGGACAATCAATACGACGCGAATTTCTTCGATGAAATTGGTGTGTGCGTGATATCTCCTCAAACAACCATTACCGTTAACAACCCAATTGGCTCGGGATGGGCGACAAGTGGATTGACTGGTACATCCGTGAGCTTCTTGCCCGGTGCCGTATTTGGCAATTCAGTTCCGCTCGGTGGATTTAGCATTCCTGAAATTTGTGTGCAAACCAACATTGCTCCGAACCAACAGATTGAGATCAAGTGGATGAAAGACGGAGAGGTAGTTTGTAGCGATACTATCGAAGTATTCTGCGAGCCACCATGTGGTTACTTGCTCCAAGAAAGCATCGAATGTGATCAAGCGGGATTTTGGAACTTCAATGCGTTGCTGAAAAACACTTCTATGACTACCATGGCCGAAGCACATATCTTCTTTAACGATCCAGCTTTGAGCGCTTATGACCAAGTTGTATCGCTCGGTGCGCTCGCTCCAGGAGGCATATTTAGCGCAGTCAACTTGACCATTGGAGCTCCTGCCATGCCTGGGGATACGATCTGTTTTACAGTGACTTTGCATGAAGTGAGTGCCAACGGCGTATTCCTGACTTGCTGTAATTTCGAACATTGTATTGTTCTACCAGATTGTGGATTCACCACAGATTGTCATTGTGGCGACGAGTTCACCGTCAATGTCGATGCTGGATTGTCTTGTACAGTAAATCAAAGCGCAGGCACCAACATTACTTTTAACCTGACGAACATAGGCTTCTTCAGCGATTGCGATCTAGTCACTTGGCTCTTTGGAGATGGAAGTTTGCCACAGCAAACTTTTGGCAACGAGACAATTCTACACGTATTCCCGGGTCCAGGCACTTATCAAGTGTGTGCCAAGGTATTTAGGACCGACGATGCCGGTGTTCTATGCAAGCGTAAAGTTTGCAAGACCGTGGTAGTTCCCGTTCCATTTACTGAAGACGAACTTCGCATATTCCCGAATCCAACAAATGGTCAGTTCCAACTACAAATCAACAGACCAATTGAAGGTGGAGCGAGGCTCACGGTACTGGACGAAACGCAGCGTCCGGTTTTCGCTTCGCAGCTCCAAGGCAATTTCGAAAAAGCCACTATTGATGTGGATTTAACTTCGGTTTCAAAAGGCCTGTATTTGGTGCGAATTGAATTTGAAGACAAATCGATCGTGAGAAAGATTGTAGTCTACTAAGTCTAAAAATGTAAAAGAGTAAGCGGTCTGAAGCAAAGTTTGATTCAGACCGCTTACTCTTTTACCCCAAGATCAACTAATTTCAACAATATCGATCGTCAAAATCTCAGACCCATCAAGGGTTTTCATAGTACTTCGCTTTTATCATAGCCATATTGTAGAATCAGATAGAATAGAGTAATTTTATCCCGTTTTACGAGTCTCAATTTGCACGAAAAAGCGATAAAAGAGAATTAGCCATTCGAGGCTAGTTACGTTGATTTTATACCTCGTGAACTTCTAATTTTAGCTACACTTTACCCGAATGATTCAGAATATAGAGAACATCGAATTGCAGTTCTTGACGATCAACGATTATCAAGAATTGAGAAGTGCAATGATCGAGGCATATTCAACGATGCCCGATTCATATTGGAAGGAAGATCACATTCAATCGCTAATTGATAAATTTCCTGAGGGACAAGTCATTATAAAAGTGAACAACCAACTCGCAGGTTGTGCCTTGGCCATTATTTTGGATTATGCCAGTTTCGAAGAACAGCATACATACAAAGAAATCACAGGTAACTTTACGTTTGACACACACACCAACGATGGTGACGTGCTGTACGGAATTGACGTTTTTATCAAGTCTGAATTTAGAGGCCTACGCCTTGGTCGGCGATTGTACGATTACAGAAAAGAACTATGTGAAAAACTCAACTTGCGCGGTATCGCTTTTGGCGGGCGTATTCCAAATTACGGAAAGCACGCCGATAAATTATCTCCAAAAGAATACATCGAAAAAGTAAAGCGGAAAGAGATTCACGACCCTGTCTTAAACTTTCAGATCTCCAACGATTTCCACCCTACTCGTGTCCTCAAAGGATACCTCGCCGGAGATGCCGCTTCAAATGAATTTGCGGTACTCTTGGAATGGGACAATATCTATTACGAGAAACAGACTAAAACAGCGGCAACGAAGAAGAAGATTGTTCGCCTTGGACTAATTCAATGGCAGATGAGGCTGTACAAAAACCTCGAAGAATTGATGCAACAGGCCGAGTTTTTTGTCGACGCCGTTTCCGGTTATCGCTCAGATTTCGCCCTATTCCCCGAGTTCTTCAATGCGCCATTGATGGCCGACAACAATCACTTGTCTGAGTCGGAAGCCATTCGAGAGCTTTCCAATCACACCCCAGCCATCGTTCAGAAATTCTCAGAGCTGGCCATATCGTACAACATCAATATTATCACGGGAAGTATGCCCGAAATCAAGGATGACCTGCTGTACAATGTTGGCTACTTGTGCCGACGAGATGGAACTGTTGATCGTTATGAAAAACTGCACGTCACTCCTGACGAGGCCAAAGTTTGGGGCATGCAAGGAGGAAATGTATTGAAGACATTCGACACAGATTGTGGAAAAATTGGCGTCCTCATTTGTTACGATTCGGAGTTTCCTGAATTGAGCCGATTGCTCGCCGATGAAGGCATGGACATTCTATTCATTCCATTCCTAACGGATACCCAAAACGGATATTCACGCGTGCGACACTGCGCCCAAGCCCGAGCCATAGAAAACGAGTGTTATGTTGCCATCGCAGGTAGCGTAGGAAACTTGCCAAAAGTCCATAACATGGACATACAATTTGCTCAATCCATGGTCTTCACGCCTTGCGATTTCGCTTTTCCCGCCAATGGTATCAAAGCCGAAGCCACAACAAATACAGAGATGATCTTGATTGCCGATGTAGATATTGGCGCCCTGAGAGAGTTGAATCAGTTTGGAAGTGTGCGGAACCTCAAAGACCGCCGAAAGGATATCTTCAGTCTAACAAAAACAATAAAGTAACCCTAGCAAAGGTATTGAGCATACTCTCTTACTGCAACCACACTGCGATTGCATTGAAAGAGTGCGAAGTATAACTGAACGCTTTTTTCAAGGCTTTTCACACGCTGTATTGTTCAAAATTCTGGAGTCAAACTAGCACGCCGTTTATTTACATTTGTTCATGCGCATTTTCCTCATTGGCTACATGGGAGCCGGAAAGACTACATTGGGACAGCGGCTATCCGAAGCGATGGCCCTCGATTTTATCGATCTTGATCGTCGGATTGAGGAAAGCGAACGACGTACAATTCCTGAAATTTTCGAAAAAGAAGGCGAAGCAGGATTCCGAGGTATTGAGCGGCGTACGCTTCATGCCATTACCGATAACCAGGATGAGATCGTGGTAGCTACAGGTGGTGGAACTCCATGCTTCTACGATAATATGGAGTACATGAACAATTATGGGCTCACGGTCTACCTCAAATTGGATATTCCTTCCCTCGTTTTCAGATTGCAACATGATGCAGCCGTGCGTCCGCTGATCGAAGGAATGTCACCTGCACAGCTGACCAGCTTTGTTCATCAGCACCTGGAGGAACGACAGGAATTCTATGAGGAGAGCAAAATCAAGATCAACGCCTTAGGCATGTCCGACAAAAAAATTGAAGATCTTATATTCAATATTGCCAATTACTCGAGGTAAACGGCTTCCTTTCCATGCGTTAGGACAACCTCAACATGTTCTTTTAAATTCGTACTCAAAGTCAACCCCACGAAATCGGCACGAATAGGGAATCTTCGGTGAATTCGATCGACCAACGCTGCTGTTTTTAATTGCTTAGGATAGGCATCTAGCAAGTAGCGCATACAGTAAATCAAGGTCCGCCCAGAATTCAACACATCGTCCACAAGAAACACCGTTTTATTCTTCATAGCAGACAAGTCACCATCAAAACGAACCTCATTTGCCGAAGGCTTATCTTTTTGAATACCAATCGAATACTGGTGGATTTTCACCTCGCTAATATCCCCTAACACCTTGATTAATCGGCTGGCAAACTCTACCCCATTCTTCTCTACCCCTACCACAAAAATCTCTTTTTCGGAGAATACAAGCTCGTGAATCTGATGAGCTATACGTTGGATCTTTTGATCGATCTGTCGGTCAGTAAGAATAATTGTTTTATCTGCCATTCGGCAAATGTAATAAAGAGTGCGTTGAGAAACTTACCGAGACGATAATATTCGCTACTGCCTCCCACCTGTCGAAATGACCGCAATCCCAACGCCAACAAGACATTTAGTCAGTAAATCGCACAACTCCACGCCACAATTTCCGAGAAAACTCCTTCCGATGTCCTTGGTCTTATAATTGACCTAGAGGGCGAAAACGAATTAATAAACACTCCCTATGGATTTTAAAAAGTTCACCATCAAATCCCAAGAGGCAATCCAGCATGCACAGCAGCTTGCTTCTGAATTGGGACATCAAGGCATAGAAAATGGCCATATACTTAAAGGAATATTTGAGGTCGACGAAAACGTCGCTCCTTTCTTGCTCAAAAAGCTGGATGTTAACTTGCCTATTTTCAGGCAAACGCTCGATAAGATTCTTGAGTCGTACCCAAAAGTAACTGGCGGTTCACAACATCTGACTCGTGATGCCAACGCGTCGCTCCAAAAGGCCCAAAGTCTGCTCAAAGAGTTCAACGACGAATACGTCTCAATCGAACATTTGCTACTTGGTATGTTATCTGGATCGGACAATATTGCATCCTTATTGAAAGACCATGGTGTAACAACTAAGTCACTCAAAGCAGCCATTCTCGAGTTACGAAAAGGAGATAGAGTGACCTCGGCCTCACAAGAGGAAACCTACAATTCTCTTTCGAAATACGCCCGAAATTTGAACAGTTTGGCTAGCGAAGGAAAACTAGACCCTGTTATCGGCCGTGACGATGAGATTCGACGTGTAATGCATATTCTCTCTCGACGTACGAAGAACAACCCGCTGATTATAGGCGAACCAGGAGTTGGTAAAACAGCCATCGCCGAAGGAATTGCACATCGTATCGTAAGCGGAGATGTTCCGGAGAACCTTGCAGATAAAACCATCTACTCATTGGATATGGGTGCATTGGTAGCAGGCGCCAAATACAAAGGTGAGTTTGAAGAGCGCCTCAAAAGTGTAGTCAAGGAAGTCCAGAAATCGGATGGAACAATCATCTTATTCATTGACGAGATTCACACGCTTGTGGGCGCAGGTGGCGGAGAAGGTGCCATGGACGCTGCGAATATTCTGAAACCTGCCCTTGCACGTGGCGAACTCCGAGCGGTGGGAGCAACGACTTTGAATGAGTACCAGAAATACTTCGAAAAAGACAAAGCACTCGAACGTCGTTTCCAAAAAGTGATGGTCGATGAGCCGAGTACCGAGGACGCTATTTCAATTCTCCGCGGACTCAAGGAACGTTATGAGAATTACCACAAAGTACAAATCAAGGATGCGGCGATCATTGCCGCGGTAGAGTTGTCTCAAAGGTATATTACAGACCGACATTTGCCTGACAAGGCTATCGATTTAATAGATGAAGCAGCTGCCAAATTGCGATTGGAGATAAACAGCAAGCCAGAGGAATTGGATGAAGTGGAGCGCAAGATTATGCAACTCGAAATTGAGCGAGAAGCCATCAAGCGTGAAAACGACAAGACCAAGCTCAACAAGTTGAAAGAAGACATTGCCAATCTCAAAGAAGAAAGAGACTCCTTGGCTGCCAAGTGGCAAGCCGAAAAAGATGTTGTCGAGAAAATTCAGCAGGCCAAAAAGGACATCGAGACCTTCAAATTGGAAGCCGAGCAAGCTGAGCGGAATGGCGATTTCGGTAAAGTTGCGGAGATTAGGTATGGCCGATTGAAAGAACAAGAAGAACTGATCGCCACCAACCGAGAGAAACTCACTGAATTGCAGGCCAATTCGAAAATGATCAAAGAGGAAGTCGATGCCGAGGAGGTTGCTAGTATCGTGGCCCAGTGGACCGGAATTCCAGTGAGTAGGATGATCGAAAGCGAAAGAGCAAAGTTATTGAGACTCGAAGATGAGTTGGGAAGGCGCGTCGTTGGACAAAAAGAAGCCATCCTCGCCGTAAGCGATGCCGTTCGAAGAAGCAGATCTGGACTGGCCGATGAGAAGAAGCCTATCGGTTCGTTTATCTTCCTCGGAACGACTGGAGTTGGTAAAACAGAGCTGGCCAAGGCATTGAGTGAATTCCTGTTCAACGATGAAAATTCGATGACACGAATCGACATGAGTGAATACCAAGAACGGCACTCGGTGAGCCGACTCGTTGGATCGCCTCCAGGATACGTGGGATATGAAGAGGGCGGACAGTTAACAGAAGCGGTTCGAAGAAAGCCCTATTCGGTGGTACTCCTGGATGAAATCGAAAAGGCCCATCCCGACGTGTTCAATATCCTGTTGCAAGTATTGGATGACGGAAGGCTTACCGATAACAAAGGTCGAGTCGTGAATTTCAAGAATACGATCATCATCATGACGAGCAATATTGGTAGTCATATCATCCAAGAGCGATTTGATCAAGCTGATGGAGCCGACGAGTCGATCGACTGGGATTACACAAGAAAGGAAGTGTTTGAAGAGCTGAAGAAATCGGTACGACCGGAGTTTCTGAACCGAGTGGATGAAACCATCATGTTTACACCACTTACCAGACCTGAGATTACAGAAATCGTCAAGCTGCAGATGCGCCGATTGAACAATCGAATTCAGGAGACTGGAATTCATTTGGTGTGCACTGATCAAGCCATTGAGCACTTGACAAAGCAAGGTTATGACCCACAATTTGGTGCCAGACCGGTAAAAAGAGCCATTCAACGCGATGTTTTGAACGGCTTGTCTAAAGCGATTCTGGCTGGAACGATTGATACGACTGCCGAGGTAGTAATGGATGAATTTGATGGCAATATTGTCTTCAGAAAAAAGATAAATGAGGAAGAATTATTCGAGCTAAAAAGCTAATTGCGTGCAAGTTACACGAGTAGATCAGATTTTTTTCGATAAAAATGAAACATTTATCTGCTACCTCCAGTAATAGATAGTGTAGGACGAAGTTAAGAGCGTCATACAACACTAGAAAAGCAATAAAAGAATATAAGATAATTTTCTCATAAGCATCTTATAGCAATTAAGGTTAATACTTAAGGTTAAGCAAAACGTCCCGCTGCACACGGGACGTTTTTTTTATGCTTTTTTTTGAGCAATCCACTCACTTATTCCACGATTAATACCTTATTCATCCGACTTGTTTGCGCCGACTAACTTATCTTTGCGGCTCATTAAAAAATCCCCTAGATGGAATTGAGTGCATTGTCTGCTGTATCTCCTGTTGATGGCCGTTATCGCCGACATACCAAGGAGCTTGGAAACTATTTTTCGGAAGCAGCATTGATTCGCTATCGCGTGATCGTTGAAATCGAATACTACATCGCACTTTGTGAGCTTCCTTTGCCACAATTGAAAGGAGTGGATCAAAGTATTTTCTCAACTCTACGTGGGATCTACAAGGATTTTACTGAGGCCGACGCACAAGCCGTCAAAGACATCGAGCGCACCACCAACCACGACGTAAAAGCGGTGGAGTATTTCATCAAGGGAAAAATGGATCACTTGAACCTCGGTGACCAGAAAGAGTTTGTCCATTTTGGTCTGACTTCCCAAGACATCAACAACACAGCAATTCCCATGTCCATCATGGACGCTTTGAATGAGGTTTTATTGCCTACAATAAACACAGTTGTTGACCAGCTTCGTGCATTCGCAGTCGAATGGAAAGATGTCCCCATGTTGGCCCGCACGCACGGTCAGCCCGCTAGTCCTACCCGCTTGGGCAAGGAAATCGCTGTATTCGTGGAGCGCATAGAGAACCAACTCATTTTATTGAAGCAGGTTCCTCATGCGGCGAAATTTGGTGGGGCGACTGGAAACTTCAATGCACACCACATTGCCTATCCTGGGATCGACTGGATATCATTTGCCAACGGCTTCGTAAGCGAAAAATTAGGTCTGCAACGTTCGCAAACCACCACACAGATTGAGCACTACGATCATATGGCTGCTTTGTTTGACGGACTGAAGCGCATCAATACCATTTTGATCGACTTGGATAGGGACATCTGGACCTATGTTTCGATGGACTATTTCAAGCAAAAAATTAAGGCCGGAGAAGTCGGCTCAAGTGCCATGCCCCACAAGGTGAATCCGATTGACTTCGAAAACAGCGAAGGAAACCTGGGCATTGCCAATGCGATGTATGAGCATCTTTCAGCCAAGCTTCCAATCAGTCGATTGCAACGTGACTTGACGGACTCTACTGTGCTGAGAAACGTAGGTGTACCCATAGGACATCAAATGATTGGATTAAGATCCTTGCAAAACGGTTTGGGGAAACTCCTTCTGAATGAAGCCAAGTTCAATGCCGATCTAGAGGCCAATTGGCCCGTTGTCGCCGAGGCTATTCAGACAATTCTACGTCGTGAGAACTACCCTTCTCCATACGAAGCACTTCGTGATCTTACGAGAACCAACGCGGCGATCACACAAAATTCAATCGCTGCATTTATTGACACATTGGATGTGAGCGATAGCGTGAAAACTGAATTAAAAGCCATTACACCACACAATTATACAGGGATTTTTCCCGAACTAGGATGAAGAAATTCTGGGAAATATTTGGGTACACCTCGAAGTACAAAATCAATCTGATTGGCAGTCTGGTCTTCAGTTTGCTCAACGCCCTGCTGTCGCTTTTTACGTTTGGCGCCCTCATCCCGCTCTTGCGGGTGATTTTCCGGACAGGCGATACCGATCCCCAAATGCCTACCGAGGACTTGGGGTTTTTCGACTATTACTACGAACTGTTTTGTTACAAAATGGATGTCGTTGTTGCAGGCGGTGGAGCAGTTACTGCTTTGGCTTGGATTTGTGTGGCGACCGTGGTTTTGGCCTTGATTAAGAACCTGGTATTCTATATTTCCCTTCGCAACATTGCGGTTATCCGCACCGGGGTCGCTCGTGATTTACGTCAGCGAGTTTACCAACACATTTTGCGCTTGTCGCTGGGCTATTTCTCCAATGAGAGAAAGGGCGATATTATTTCCCGTATGACCAATGACTTGATGGAAGTTGAGTTTTCGGTAATTGGTACCATTGAGATTATTTTCAAGGCACCCATAATGATCATCCTTTACCTTACGACACTATTCCTCATGAGCTGGGAGCTGACGCTTTTTGCCTTGATTTTCCTTCCTGTGAGTGGGTTCTTGATTAGCAGAATTGCCAAGTCGCTTAAAAATGCAGCCAAGCGTGGTAAAGACAAGTTGGGTGATCTCATTGCCGTGATTGAAGAAACATTGACGGGTATTCGTGTGATCAAGGCGTTTAATGGAGAGAAGGAATTCAACGAGAAATTTGACGGTCACAACGACAGTTATTTCAACCTCATGAACCGACTGTACAAGCGGGAATACTTGGCCTCCCCAACGAGCGAGTTCGTTTCCTTGGTGGTGATTTGTATCCTGCTTTATATCGGTGGAACGATTGTTTTGGGCGATGATTCGGCAATGGACGGCAGCTTGTTCATTACCTATCTCGTGATTTTTTCGCAGATTATTCCTCCGGCTAAGTCCCTATCAGATGCTGTTTTCAAAATGAACAAGGGTGCCGCCTCAGTGGATCGTTTGAACGACATTTTACATACGGCCATCGAAGTTGATAATCATCCTCAAGCCGTTGGCAAATCTTCGTTTGACGACAAAATTGAACTGAAAAATGTAGGCTTCGCCTACGACGAGAAGAATGTACTCGAGGATGTATCCCTTACGATTCGCAAAGGAGAAACAGTTGCATTGGTCGGTCCGTCAGGAGGTGGCAAGTCTACCCTAGCCAATGTCGTTTCACGATTTTACAATATTGGGAAAGGTGAGATTCTGGTCGACGGAGTTCCGATTGAAAAGATTGATCTGCACGACTTGCGGTCCTTGATGGGAATTGTGACGCAGGAGTCCTTGTTGTTCAACGACACCATAGGAAATAACATTACGCTAGGTGCCGATCAAAAGGACAAAGCACGCATCACCAATGCGGCCCAAGTGGCCAATGCGATGGAATTCATCGACAAACTCGATAACGGACTGGAATTCAATATTGGCGACGGAGGAAATAAGCTCAGTGGCGGACAAAAACAGCGTTTGAGTATTGCCCGGGCTGTATACAAGAACCCACCGATATTGATTTTGGACGAAGCCACATCGGCACTCGATACGCAGTCGGAGAAACTTGTGCAGGAAGCGATCAACAACTTGATGGCCAATAGAACCTCTCTCGTGATTGCTCACCGATTGAGTACGATTCAAAATGCCGATCGGATTATTGTGATCGACGATGGAAAGGTGTTGGAATCGGGTACGCATCAAGAGCTACTCGACAAAGGCGGTCTCTACAAGAAATTGGTGGAGATGCAGGAATTTGGATAGGTCATTCTGGCCGCTGAAGTGAAGTCTTTTTCTCAGCCTCAGGACCTTCGTACTTCACAAACATGGCGATCCAAATAGATCTTGACAACCGATACAAAACCGGCAGGGCAAGGACTAGAGTGATCAATCCAGACAGGAAGAAAGTGAGGGAGTCTTCGAAAAAGCTGAAGGTGATTAATCCCCACCAATCGAAGCAAGTCAAGGCCACAAACACCGCAACCCAAAGGGCAACAGTCAGCCCATAACTCACATAAGCAGCTCCGAAGTAAAACCCCGGCTCACGCTTGAACGACTCTCCACAATGGGAACATTCCTCATGCATCTTCATTCCGGCCGCTCCGTAGGGGTTCTTATTTTTGAAGAGAGAACCTTCCTGACAGCGCGGACAGCGAGCATTAAAAATGGCGTATAGCTTACTTCCTTTTGACAACATGCGACTTCCTTTTGGCATCCAACGACAAAGATACAAGGACTGGTGAATCAGATGTGTACGAAAAGTCACAAATAGTCTCGAAGACGGGTCTCGACGTCGAAACTTGACATTTATTCGAATTGTGATATGCACTCTAGTTTTTTGCTCGACTGCCAGTTTAAATTCTGTCGCCGAAATGAGGTCATTGAGCAAAGCGCTCAGATAGTATTTTACATCTTGACAAGTAGTTGAAGCGCGACGTCGAAATGAGTCAACACGAATCCTATTCTAAGGCCGGTCTTTTCTAAATTATAAATTGAAAATTCAAAATGATAAATTGGGTTGATCCTTTTGGTCACTTTTCTAGTTGAGATTAGCTTTTGTCGAATGGTCGTTTACTTACCACTGCCCAGTACCTCGTGCAGGTCCCATCTATATGACAGCAGGCGCTCGAACAACAAAAGGACCTCGTAGAGGTCAAATATCGGTAGGACTGAAATTGACCCCATCACCTATAACGCCATGACAGTAGTTTGGGAAAAGAATAGTCCCTTGTTAGTGGCTGAAGTGCGTATGAGAAAGGACTCTCAACCTATTCATCTTTCCGTCACTTTTGCTTGATCAAAAGTAACCAAAAATCAAGGCTGGTGAATAAGATCCTAGTTGACTTAGCTATTCATCTGCGCTACGGAAGTAAAACTCGGAAACGCTTTTAGCGGAGGCCTCTTCGAGCCATCCGAAAGCTGACCTCAAACACCTACTTCCGCTTAACGCTCCGATAAATCGAGTCAACACGAATCTCATTCAAAGGCCGGTCTCTTTTTGTAGAGTGAAAGTCAGTCTTACACGGAATGGAGCTTGTGGGGGTCCTATCTTTATGACAGCCGAGCCTCTTTAAATTCAAAATGGAAAATTCAAAATGATAAATTGGATTGATCCTTTTGGTGACTATTCTGGTTGAGATTAGATTTTGTCGAATGGTCGTTTACTTACAACTGCCCAGTACCTCGTGCAGGTCCCATCTCTATGACAGCAGGTGCTCGAACAACAAAAGGACCTCGTAGAGGTCAAATATCGGTAGGACTGCGATTGACTCCATCACCTATAACGCCATGACAGTAGTTTGGGAAAAGAATAGTCCCTTGTTAGTGGCTGCAGTGCGTATGAGAAACGACTCTCAACCAATTTATCTTTCCGTCACTTTTGCTTGATCAAAAGTAACCAAAAATCAAGGCTGGTGAATAAGATCCTAGTTGACTTCACGATTCATCTGCGCTACGGAAGTAAAACTCGGAAACGCTTTTAGCGGAGGCCTCTTCGAGCCATCCGAAAGCTG
>JADFAK010000014.1 GCA_015665315.1 Flavobacteriales bacterium
TTTTATAGCGCACTTCGTCCACACCCAATTCATGGGCGAGTTTTTCTACGTCGGCAATTTGGTGTTCGTTGGGGCGTACAATCAAGTACTGGAAAATAACATGTGGCGTATTCGACTTCAGTTTCTTTTTCCACTCAATCACCCGCTTGGTTCCTTCGATCACTTTTGAGAGTTCGCCGTTTATTCGGTATTGCTCATACACATCCTGTGTCGTACCATCGATAGAAACAATCAAGCGATCCAATCCCGACTCGACTGTTTCCTTGGCTTTCTTGTCGTCAAGAAAATGCGCATTGGTCGACGTGGCGGTGTACAATCCTTTCTCGCTGGCCTTCTTCACCATCTTCAAAAAATCCGGATTGATGTAAGGCTCTCCCTGGAAATAAAAGGTGAGGTAAAGCGCCGAGCGATGGATTTCGGCCAAGAATTTTTCGAAACGATCGGTCTTTAAATTTCCTGTTGGCCGGGTGAATTGTTTGAGACCCGACGGACATTCTGGACAACCGAGGTTGCAGGCGGTGGTGGGTTCTAGGGACAGACTAATAGGCCTACCCCAAACGATGGCTTTTTTCGAAATTCGGGAAACGTGGTAGCTGGCCCAAATGAGCAAACCATTCAGTACACGCTTAAAAGTAAGCTTGCTGAGTAAGTTTCTACGATCATGGTTTTGGCTCGCCATTCGGCAAATTTAGGTAAAGGCCTTTGAGCAAGCACGCTATTTATGGTCAGTCTTGGTATTACATCATTATCTTCGCGCCATGATTTCAATCGGACGGACCCTCATCTCTACGGAGATTTTCGACAAACAATTCGTGTGCGACCTCAGCGCTTGCAAAGGTCAGTGTTGCATAGATGGCGAATCTGGCGCTCCGCTCAACGAAGATGAGTTGGAAAAACTCGACGAAGTCATCGACGAAGTGCGCCCCTACATGCGCAAAGAAGGATTGGAGGCCATCGAAAAAGATGGATTGTACGAGGTGGACATGGACGGCGACTATGTCACTCCGCTAGTAAATGGCGAAGAGTGCGCTTACGTGAATTTCGACGAAAAGGGCATTGCCAAGTGTGCCATTGAAAACGCCTACAACGAAGGAAAAACGAAGTGGAAGAAACCTATTTCATGTCACCTCTATCCCATTCGCATCAAGGAACTCAAAGATTTTGATGCCCTCAACTACCACCACTGGCCTATTTGCGAGGCTGCCTGCACGCTCGGTCAGTCGCTAAGCGTGGAAGTTTTCCGCTTTTTGAAAGAACCACTCATTCGCAAGTATGGTGTTGATTGGTACGGCGAACTGGAAAAAGCGCATGTCGCTTATTTGGAGTATAAGAAGGGGAAGGGATGACCACTTTTCTCCTAGAAGATGACCATGGTCATGTGCGCATTCCTAGAACCGTTGCATCTTTGTCTTAAGAAAATTGATAGAAGACCCTCTCTTCTTCAACATATTAAAGTTGTGTGGTTAAAAAAAGGCGTTTTGCGTTGACTTCGGTCGGCGCGGATCGCCTTTTTCCTTTTTAAGCGCGAGGGTCAAAAATTACTTCTTAACCGCGTATCCGGCCTTTTCGCGAACTCGACTGAGTACTTCCTGCGCCACCACGCGCGCTTTGTCGGCACCCTTTTTCAATTCGGCATCCAGCTCATCGCGGTTTTCCATGTAGAAGGCATATTTTTCTCGTACGGTAGCAAATCTTTCCAAGAGCACATCGAGCAAGTCCTTTTTCGCATGCCCCCAACCATATCCTCCAGCGCGGAGTTTGGCATGAAGTTCATCCACTTGTTCAGGTGTGGCGACAAGTGCGTGCAGTTTACATACTAAGGCAGTCTCAGGATCTTTGGGATCTTCAAGGGCCTCATCGCCCGTAATGATCTTCTTCATGATCTGCTTTTTGAGTTCCTTTTCGGGCAAAAAGATATTGATCGTATTGCCTCTAGACTTACTCATTTTCTCGCCATCGGTACCTGGAACCAACATGGTCGATTCACTGGTAAGATCTTTTGGCTCAACGAAAGTAGGCCCCATCGTATGGTTGAACGCTCCGGCAACTTTTCGGGTAATTTCGAGGTGCTGCAGTTGATCTTTTCCCACCGGCACATACTCCGCATCGTACAGCAAAATATCGGCAGCCATGAGCATCGGGTACATGAATAGGCCTGCATTTACGTCGGCGAGACGGTCAGACTTATCTTTGAACGAATGCGCCAAAGTCAGTCGTTGGTAAGGAAAATAGCAGCTCAAATACCAGGCAAGTTCCGTCACTTCGGGCACATCACTTTGGCGATAGAAAACGGTATGATCGGTATCCAAACCACAAGCTAGCCAAGCGGCTGCAACGCTATACGTATGTTCTCTAATCGACTCACCCTCTTTTATTTGCGTAAGCGTATGCATGTCTGCAATAAACAAAAACGCTTCATTATCGGGTTTCTTCGACATCTCAATTGCCGGAAGAATTGCACCGAGTAAATTGCCGAGGTGAGGTGTGTTGGTACTTTGAATGCCTGTTAAAATCCGTGCCATGTGTGCTGTTTTGGACAAGCACAAAAATAGAAACGTTTATGGATAAGTACCTTAGAAGTGAGCTTACAATTGCACTCTCATCTCAGCGACAAGCGCAAATGGGTAGCATTGATGCGATTAACCATGAAATTCGGCATGTATATTTGTTACTTTTGCGCTCCTTTTCAGGAAAATAGCCATGAATAAATTGCTGTCACCGCTTTTTCTTCTTTACAAGTTGTGGGTGGGATTCGTCTTTTGGATCTCACTGCTGCTGCTATTTCCTGCTTTCTGGATACTGATGCAGCGCAAGTCTTGGTGCAAGCACGCGTTCAAGCTAAAGCGATTTTGGTCACAGCTTTTCCAGGTTCTTCTGTTCTGCCCGGTGAAATCGCAGTGGCTTGGTGAAAAGCCCGAACCACCTTATGTGATTGCCTCGAACCACAGTTCGTACGTTGATACCGTCTTCTTCTACAGCGTGTTTTCCGACTACTTCTTATTTATAGGAAAGAGTGAATTGCTCAAGTGGCCTCTATTTGGTGCATTTTTCAAGTACATGGATATTCCGGTGGCGCGCGAGAATTTGCGGGATTCGTACAAGGCCCTGCGCAAGGCCCACAACGCCATCAAGCACGGTGAATGCATCGCCATTTACCCCGAAGGAACCGTTCCACTGGACAGTCCGCGAATGGGCAACTTCAAGAATGGGGCATTCCGCCTAGCTATCGAAGAGCAGGTGCCCATTTTACCTGTCACATGGACGACCAACTACCGCATTTTTAGTGATCCATCTACGCCCTTCATTCCGTCCTATCCCCAGATGTCACGCGCAGTAATTCACCCTGCTATTTCCACCAAGGGCATGACTGAGGCGGATATTGGCGCTTTGCGCAAGCAGGTATTTGAGGCGATCGACTCGGCTATTCCAGAGGCTTATCGGCGGACGAACTGATCCATTTGCGCTTGTCGCTGGACAAAAAAAATGACCTCCACCCAAACGGGCGAGGTCACTTTTACGATTTGATTATCAGTGCTTTTCTAGCAGTACTCGTCGTAGGACATCTTCAAGTTTTCAGCGATCATATCGGCTGAGCGACCTTCGATGTGGTGGCGTTCGATCATGTGTACCAAGCGACCATCTTTGAATAAGGCAATAGCCGGAGAAGAAGGAGGGTATGGCAACATATACTTACGTGCACGATCAACAGCATCTTTATCTACACCCGCGAAGGCCGTAGTAAGTTTAGCTGGAATTTTGCTATGGGCAAGTGACTGTGTAACACCAGGTCGCATAGAACCGGCAGCACAACCACATACTGAATTGATGACAACCAACACGGTGCCATCTGAATTGACCGCAGCATCAACCGAAGCGGCGTCCATCAATTCGTCAAAACCTTTCTGTACAAGCTCGCCACGCATGGGAGCAACTATTTCAGGAGGATACATAATATACTGTTTGTGTTTGCCCGCGAAATTACAACAAACAAGTCGAGCAGGGCGCGCTAAATGATGTTAATCCGAAATAGAATTTTAATGGATCATTGCAACTTCACCCTTATCCAGGAGTTCGTCCAACATATCGGTAATCTCCTCACCGCTGCTAGGTCGTGGTGCATCGACTGTAACAATGTTGCCTTGCTGATCGAAGAGCATAAACCTTGGAATGCCATTGATTTTGTAGTCGGCACATATCGACGACTTCCACGCTTTATCGGCTAAAAGCTGATAACCACCCAATTCTTCAGAGGTAACGGCTTCTCTCCAAGCCTCTTCGTTTTCATCGATGCTCACGCTCACGAATGCCACATTGCGACCGTGGTAATTGTGCTCCACATCTTTCAAATGAGGAATCTCTCCACGGCATGGTCCGCACCACGAGGCCCATACATCGACGTATACGACTTTGCCTTTGAGCTCGGAAAGGGCTACTTCGGTGCCTTCGCCATCGGCATACTTGAAGTCGGGAGCAGGATTTCCTTTCCACAGGGCTTTCCACTCGGCCACTTCAGAAGTAATTTCATCGATGCACTTTTGGTCTTTGCAGCACTTGGTGAATTTTTCCAACAAGGCAGTCAAATCGCTTGACCCGTAATAATTCACAGCGTCCTTCATGGTTCGATGCAAAAACTTGTTCTTGAGTTCCTGCGATGAGAATGCTTTATCGATGCAGTCGATCTTCATTCCTGAAAAAGCCAAGTCATCGCCTTCCGACTCATCGGTAAGCATGTCTTTCGCCATGGCATTTAGATGCGTATCGACGTATCCTTCGTAGGATTTATTACCTATTAAACCTTCATTTTCAAGGGCGAGGTCATTGGTAAATGTGTAATAGTCCGCCGGAACATCCACGATATCGAGGTCTTGGTAATACCCCGCACCACTTTCATAATCGTACAAGGCGATTCCCCGTTCGTAGGTGATAGCCATTTGCTGTTCGGCCACAAATTTTTCGGGCAATTCGTGTTTTAGTCGGCTGCGATCGAGAAAATCTTGACGCACTTGGATCATAGAATCGACAACCGCTTTGTATTCAGCGGCCGAGAGCTTGAAGCGCATTTCGTAGGTCATCTCGTTGTCCATTTTTTCGTCGAGCAAGTAGCGACCAACCAAATAGTTATTGCATCCTGAACCAATTCCCTTGAAGACCAACGATTCGTCAAACTGATCGGGGTCGAGGCTCAAGTGCAAGCTGTCGCCGGGAGATAGATAGATACTCGCATATTCTCCACCGAAACGCATCGTGTAATAACCGGGCTTGACGGCATCGAAGAACATGACGAATTTTCCGCTGTCGTTCACGGTCGACTTCAATTCAAAATCGTCGGAACCAAATAGCTGAAACTCCCCCTCGTGACCGTTCAAAATGGCTCCGGAAAGATGTATTGTTAAATCTTGGGCTGTCTCTTGTGGTGCTTCTGGCGTTTGGCATGACGCCCATAACACCATCGCAATGAGGAGAATAGAATAGTTTTTCATGGTATAGGATTTCAAGCCTCTAAGAAACGGAATGTTGTTGTTAAGTCGAGTTAAAAACTGTGAACAGGTTGGGATGCTGGGGCCCACAAGTTGTGAATCCAGCGGGGCAGACTTCCAACAAGGTCTGCTCACACAAGCTTATACAGGATTATTTTGGTGCTACCGTAGAGCGGATACACAACTCCTTCATCTGCTCCTCATCGATGGGTGAAGGTGAGTCGATCATCACATCTCTTCCCGAATTGTTCTTTGGAAAAGCAATGAAATCGCGGATAGACTCTTGTCCGCCAAACATAGCACACAACCTATCCATACCCAGCGCAATACCACCGTGAGGAGGGGCACCATATTCAAAGGCTTCCATCAAGAAACCGAATTGAGCTTGTGCTTCTTCATCGCTAAATCCAAGCAATTTGAACATACGCTTTTGCACTTCACGATCGTGGATACGAATCGATCCACCACCAATCTCAACGCCGTTGATCACCATGTCGTAGGCATTGGCTTTTACGGCACCTGGATCGGAATCCAACAAGCTCATTTGCTCTGGCTTAGGCGAGGTAAACGGGTGATGCATGGCGTGGAATCGCTTTGAATCTTCGTCCCACTCCAACAGTGGAAAGTCGATGACCCACAAAGGTTGATACGTTCCTTTCTTGCGCAAACCAAGCTCATTTCCGAGGTGGAGTCGCAATTCGCATAACTGCTTGCGCGTAGCGTCCAAATCTCCTGAGAGCAAGAACATCAAGTCGCCAGCTTTCGCTCCAGTGAGTTGGGCCCATGCTTGAAGGTCTTCCTGCGAGTAGAACTTATCTACGGATGACTTGAAAGTTCCATCGGCATTGCACTTGCAGTATACGAGGCCTTTGGCACCTATTTGCGGACGTTTTACCCAATCGGTAAGGGCATCGAGTTGCTTTCTAGTGTATTCTGCTGCTCCAGGAGCGGCGATTCCCAATACCGCTTCTGCTGCATCGAAAACAGGAAATCCTTTGTCTTTGGTTACTGAGGCCATGTCGACGAACTCCATTCCAAAACGGATATCAGGCTTATCGGAACCATATTTCTCCATCGCATCGTCGTAGAACATACGTGGGAAAACATCGAACTCAACGCCTTTGATTTCGCGGAACAAGTGACGAACCATTCCTTCAAAAGTATTGAGGATGTCTTCTTGCTCTACAAAAGCCATTTCGCAGTCTATTTGGGTGAACTCCGGCTGGCGATCGGCACGCAAGTCTTCATCGCGGAAGCAGCGAACGATTTGGTAATAGCGGTCGTAACCCGAAACCATAAGCAACTGCTTAAAAGTTTGCGGCGACTGAGGAAGGGCATAAAACTGACCTTCATTCATACGACTTGGCACGACAAAATCACGTGCGCCTTCTGGTGTAGACTTGATCAAATAGGGTGTTTCGATTTCGGCAAACTCGAGGCTATCTAGAAACTTTCTTGTTTCCATCGCAATGCGGTGGCGCAACAACAAGTTTTCTTTAACCGGATTACGTCGCAGGTCGAGGTAACGGTATTGCATGCGTAGCTCTTCACCACCATCGGTATCGTCTTCAATGGTAAAAGGAGGTGTTTTACTTCCATTGAGCACTTCAAGTTTGGTCACGTTTATTTCAACATGGCCCGTGGGCATCTTGTCGTTTTTGTTGCTTCGTTCGGCTACTAAGCCAGTGGCTTTGATGACAAACTCACGACCTAACTTTCGGGCGCTTTCGCACAGAGCTGCATCGGCATCCATGTTAAATACGAGTTGAGTAATTCCGTAGCGATCACGAAGATCGACGAAAGTAAGACCACCAAGATCTCGCGAGCGTTGAACCCAACCACTCAATACTACTGTTGTACCGATGTGTTCGGCACGAAGTTCTCCACAAGTATTTGTCCTATGCATGCTGTAATTTTTTGCAGCCGCGAAAATACGGAACTAAAAGTAGAATCTCGTATAGAATAGGACAGTATCGAAAATGCGGTAAATTACTGCTTCACCAATCCAACAGCACCCTTGCGCTCACCGTCGAGGACAAACACCAACTGGTACATGCCCGGAGCAATGTCTTCCAAGTCGATTGACTCGGTAAGGGAAGTAAAGCGTCCCTCCGTTTTCAGTTATCTACTCTCCAAAATAATGCTTCGTACTTCCTCAATACATTCATTCTTGATTTGTGAAATCACCTTCAATTGTTCCTTCGCAAGCGCTTCAGACAAGTTTGGATGGCCCGTCAACGAGAAGCTTCTGTCATATTTGAGGTTAATTGAATCTAAAGCTGTTTGTTTTTCATTTATCGTACTCAATGTATCACGAAGCACATCAAAGAAAGCACTCGCTACATTTGCTCTAGGGTACATTCTATCTTTGACCATTTGTTGAACATCATTAACTGCTTCGTCAATAACTTCTTGCCGTATCTGCTCATTTTTTGGCTCACTTCCGCAACCGATTAGGATGAACATAAAAACTACGATTGATATTCTCATTTTACATGATGGTTTAAATCGCAAAATAGTCAATTTGTGAATTCACACAATCACCTTCTCCTTTTCCCAATGTACATGGGCGAACCCCGCACGTAAGTGCTAGATGCAATTGATTGTTTGAATTCAGTAAATCCAAATTGGTGTTCAGGAATTCAGCGATTCGAATTCACATCTTGATCAATATGACACTAAACTTTTGGCTTTGTTTTCGATTTACTCAATGCTGGTACGCTCCCACCAACAATGTCAATAACTAATTTTCACATATTTAGTTCCCCCCTCCCCTCTACCAAGACCCCAAAGTGAATAAGTGAATCGGCCGTGATCTATGGGCGCTTTCATTTGATTAAATTTACATTCACACAACCCTTGGAATGAAAACTACTTTTGACATACGCGTGCAACTTCGATGCTTGGCTCAGCTAGGCGCGGTGGCTTTGTGTGTGTTGTTTTCGGCCGAAGGGTATGCTCAGTACGGACAAGAGTGGGTGAATCACGAACAGCAGTATTGGAAATTCGACGTGGTGGAGGATGGTATTCACACGGTTGACTACCAGACTTTGGTGAATGCTGGCTTTCCAGTGGGGACTATAGATCCGAGGAATATTCAGGTCATAGGCCGACAAAAGGAGATTCAAATTCAAATTGACGGAGAAGACGACGGCGTGTTCAATCCGCAAGACAAGATTCTCATCTACGCCAAAGGCAACGACGGATGGCTGGACACCGAGACCTACCTCGATCCCGGCGCACAAAACAACAAGTTTCACAGTCTGTTCAACGACACGGCCTCCTACTTCATCACCTACAACGACGACCTCGACAATCTGCGAATGGATATTTTCGAGGCCGACAATTTCAACGACTACGAGCCGGCCGATTATTGCTGGTTTCGATCGCGACAGAATTACACGGAGGAATACCTGCAGGGAAAGCGCGATATCAACGGAATTGCCCTACCGTGGTACGAGGCAGGCGAGGGATGGTTTGCTTATAAATTTGCTCAAGGTCAGACCGTTAACAAACAGATTCCTACGCCAAGTGTCTTCACAGGGCCCGATGCTCCTGATGCTCGAGTATACTCCACTACGGCCAGTGCTTCATCGGCTTTAGGCGCTCCCAATCACCATTTGCAACTGGGATGGGGCTCGAGTTTTCAACTTATGGTCGACACGGTTTTCCATGGGTATCAATTAAATTCATTGGACTTTAGCCTACCGGCAAATGCGCTTTCGGGTACGACTCAAATTTCTCACCGAAGCATTGACGATTTGGGAGTCGCAACCGATTACAATGCTATATCGTCGATTGAAATTGCCTATCCCCGCACCTGGAATTTTGGGTCAACGAGCTCGATTCAAGTGAACTTTCCAAATACCACCACCGAACCTGTTGGCCGCATCGATTTTCAATTCAACGGTCCAGATCCTCGGCTTCTCATTGTCCAAAATGGCTATACGGCCGAAGTAGATGTCTTCGGTTCGGGCGGGAATTGGCAGGCCTTGGTTCCCTTCGTTTTTGGCGCAGCTGCCGTCGAATTGTACTTGACTGATGAGAGTAATTTTCATCAAGTCTCTTCTATCAAACCTGTGAATGGCAACGGCTTTTTCACCGACTTCGAAGCGCTTCAACCCGACTCAGCATATATCTTAATCAGTCACCAGAAATTGATGTCGGCGGCATCCAACTACGCCTCGTACAAATCGGGCAATGGCATGGACGTCGTGTTGATCGACGTAGATGAGCTCTACGATCAATATGCAGCAGGTATTCGCAAACACCCCTTGGCTATTCGTCGGTTTTGTGACCACGTATTGAACACCTGGACTTCTCGTCCGTCGCACCTTTTCATCGTGGGAAAAAGCATTCACGAAATGGACATTTCCGCTTCGCCTGGAGCTCGAAATTCGGAGGAGCTGTATGCGCGAAATCTCATTCCTACCTGGGGTTGGCCTACGACCGACTTGGCCTTCACTTCTGGATTGTACGGCACGGTGTTGGAAGCGGCCATTCCCACGGGCCGACTGGCGGCAGAGACACCTGAACAGGTATCAGAATACCTCAACAAGGTCATTGAACACGACGCCCAAGTACCGGCCGAATGGATGAAGCAAGTCATGCATTTTGGCGGTGGTGGAACCCAGTACGAGCAAACGCTTTTTGGCAATTACCTCCGTGGATATGAAGTCATTGTCGAGGACACTTGCTTCGGGGGAAATGTGCATGCGTTCTACAAGTCGACGACCGATCCCATCCAGATGAACTTGAGTGATTCCATCACCTACCTCATTGAAAATGGTGTGTCCTTGATGACCTTTTTTGGCCATGCTTCGTCGACAGGATTTGATCAAAACATTGACTCACCGGGCAACTACAACAACCAGGGCAAGTATCCATTGCTGATCGGAAACTCGTGTTATACAGGAAATATACATTTGGCCGAAGGCTTGAGCACCAGTGAAGTTTTTGTACTCGTTCCTCAACGAGGTATGATTGGATTTATAGCCAAGTCGGACTTAGGTGTACCCTCAAACCTCAACGAGTGGACCAAGGGATTCTACCACTCCATTTTTCAAGATAATTACGGTCAGTCGGTCGGACAAGCCATGGTCGAGGCAGTGAAATCGTTCCAGCTCGACGGGTCTGATTTATACGATCGAAATACGGCTTTGACATTTGGTCTTCACGGCGATCCATCGGTGCAATTGAATCCGCAAGAGAAGCCCGACTACAAGGTTCAAGATGACTATATCTTTTTTGACCCCAAGGAAGTTACCGCCCAGTTGGACTCCTTCCAAATAAAAATTGCGGTGAACAACATAGGTAAGGGGATCAACGGTGAGTTTGGCGTAGAACTAATTAGACATTTGCCCATAGGGCCAGACACCTCCCTGACCCAAATTGTGACGGACTTAATGTACACCGACACCCTGATTTTCACGCTACCTGTCGATCGTGTGAATGGAGTTGGGCTGAATACTTTTGACGTGTTTGTGGACTTTCCTTCGATACTTGTGGACGAACTTGACAACATTGGAAACAACATTGTGCAGAATAAATCGCTGCTTATTACATCGGGGGATTTGATTCCGATATGGCCCTATGAATACGCGGTGATTCCTGAGAACAGTGTTACCTTGAAAGCGTCGACGGGATTTGCGTTTGAACCGGTGAAGGAATATATTTTCCAAGTCGATACGGTCGATACGTTTAACAGTATGTTCATGCTCGAAAACAGCGTGACTTCTGGTGGAGGCGTAGTAGAATGGGACCTTCCAGTAACGCTACAAGACAGCACGGTTTACTACTGGAGAGCCAGTGCCGATAGCATTGATGACAACGGATACAATTGGCGGGAAAGTTCCTTCCAATACATCCAAAATCAAAGCGGATGGGGACAGGCGCATTTTGACCAGTTTAAACGCGACAAATTCAAGCGCATCGACTACAATATTCAGGATTCTCGTCTGGACTACACAACCAATGATCTAGAGCTCAAATGCTCGGTATATGGCAATCCGTCGACGAGCTATCAAGTGCTGGCAACGCGCTATCAAATTGATCTGGAAGTCATGGATTACGCCTGTTGTGCACAGTCGGCGTCTATGATTGTGGCCGTCATGGACAGCGTGACCTTGGAACCGTGGGAGACCAACTACAACGGGACCAATCCGCAGAACAATTTTGGGAATATGATGGACTGTTCGAACAACCGTTCACGTCCAGAGAAATACTTTATTTTCCGCCAAAATCAAGCCGCCGATCTGCAGGGATTTGTGGATATGATGGAGAATCAAGTGGAGGACGGACATTACATTCTCATCTACTCGTGGAAGTATATTGACTACGACGGATGGCAGGCGAATGCACCCGAGGTATTCGACGTTTTTTCAGATTTGGGAGCCAACGTGATTGGCAATTCAACCGACAGTATTCCGTTCATCTTCTTCATGAAGAAAGGCTATCCCGAAACGATTCAGGAATTGGTGGGCTCTAGTTTGGGCGACTTCATTGAGTTGGAAGCCAACATGGAGGGCATCATCGGCGTGGGAGAAATCGAGTCGGTGAAAATTGGGCCAGCTTTTGAATGGGATGCGCTGTACTGGACCTATGTAGGCGAAGATGAACCTGCCACGGATAGTACGCGAATCAAGCTTTATGGTGTGCAGTCGGGGAATATTGAGGAGCAACTGGCCGACTTCTACCAACAGCCCAACGAAATCCTGGATTTGGAGACCTACGCCGATGCCGAGACATGGCCTGAATTGCGCCTGGAAGCTTATTTGGAAGACATGGAATCGCAGACCCCCGCGCAGTTGAAAAGCTGGCATGTCATGTACGAAAAAGTGCCCGAAGTTGCCTTGAATCCCTCATTGGGCTTCGTCTTCGAATCGGAAGAAGTAATGGAAGGTGCTGATCTCAAATTGGCCATTGCCATTGATAATATTGGCGACGTCGATATGGACAGTCTGCTCATAAGCTACTGGCTCGAAGACGCGCAACAACACTTGCATCCCATCGCCTACCAGCGCCAGGCACCCTTGCCTGCTGGACAAAATTTGATGGATACGCTTACCATTTCAACAACTGGATTTGCGGGCTCGAATTTACTGTGGGTCGAAGTGAATCCGATCAATTTGGAAACCGGTTATTACGATCAACCCGAGCAGTATCATTTCAATAACATTGCGCAGATTGGTTTCCGGGTAAACGAGGACAATCAGAATCCGATTTTGGATGTGACTTTTGACGGAATTCGCATACTGGATGGCGACTTGGTAAGCGCGCAGCCAACGATTGTCATTAGTGTTGACGACGAGAATCCGTTTTTTATCATGGACGAACTTGCGGATACATCGGTGGCTAAATTGTATATCACTACGCCTGAGTTTGTGCAACGACCAGTCTACTTCAACTCGCCAGAAATCAACTGGATTCCGGCCGATCCAAGTGACAACAATATGTTGATTGAGTACCGACCGGTTTTTACCTTGGATGGGGAGTACGAGCTATTGGTGCAAGCGAGCGACAAGAGTGGTAATTCTTCGGGAGACCGCGATTTCCGAATAGGCTTCGAGATTTTTACCAAGCCCACGATTACGGAAGTGATGAACTATCCCAATCCGTTTAGCACGCGCACCCAGTTTGTCTTCACGCTCACTGGCACGACTCCACCTGATTACGTGATGATTCAAATCATGACGATAAGCGGAAGAATCGTACGAGAAATTCACAGCGCTGAGATCGGTCCGCTGAATATCGGACGGAATTTCACGGAATATTGGTGGGATGGCCGCGATCAATTTGGCGATCCGCTAGCCAATGGAATTTACCTCTACCGCGTAATCGTCAAAGACCAAGGAGAAGACCTCGAATTGCGATCGACGGAGGCCGCTCAATATTTCAAAAAAGGCTTTGGTAAGATGTATTTGTTGCGGTAATATGTCAATCCGTTAAGATTCGGATATTTCCGTAGTCACCACACGAATTTCGCTGTGCACCGTTTTGTGCACGGGACATTTGTCGGCAATCTGCATCATCCGTTTTCGTTGCTTTTCGTCCACATCACCTTTGATCTCAATGTATCGTTCGATCACATCTATCTTGGCATCCGAGGATTCGCAATCTTCGCAATCCTGCAAATGTTCTTTGTTGTGGTTCAAGTGAATCTCGATGTCCTCGACTGGCCAGCCTTTGCGATTGGCGTACATGCGCATGGTAATAGCCGTACAAGCACCCAAAGAAGCGAGCAATAAATCATAAGGGGTAGGCCCAAAATCATTTCCACCAATCGACTCGGGTTCATCGGCTTTGAAGGTGTGTTTTCCAGCTTGGATATCGAGTGTATATCCGGATTCCACATCGGAATGGACAAGCACTTGATGGGTTGTTTTTAAGTCGGCCGCTTCTTCGGTGTCGATATACCTCTCGGCCCAAGCGGCAATCATTTGCCCCACGTACAGAGAATCAGCAGTGTTGCTCAACAGATGATCAGCACCATCGAGTGACAGGAAGCTTTTGGGGTGCATAGCTGCAGAATAAATCTCGGCCGCATTGTTAATTCCTACGGTGTCGTCTTGCGGAGAATGAGCCACAAGAATCGGTTTGCGCAGCGCTTTGATGGTTGCTTGCATATTCACCCCCGAGATGTCTTCTAGAAACTGCTTTTTTATGGTGAACGGTCGGCCCCCAATATTCAACTGTGCCTCTCCCTTTTCCTCAATTTCTGGAAGCCCACTTTGAATCAAATGCTGCACGTGATCGGGACTCGATGGAGCACCGATAGTTGCCACTGCGCGGACCGAATCAAGTTCTTTGGCTGCAAAAATAACTGCTGCACCGCCCAAGGAATGGCCAACGATTAGAGACGGAGCTTCGAGTTCGCTTTCCATGTACCTCCCGGCAGCCACGAGATCATCGATATTGGACGAGAAGTTGGTATCGGCAAAGTCGCCTTCACTCTCCCCCAAGCCAGTAAAATCAAATCGCAGCACACCAAACCCTTTTTGCGTAAGCGCTTTCGAGATATTCCTCACCGCCGACAAGTTCTTGTTGCACGTAAAACAGTGCGCAAAAAGAGCGTAAGCCTTTGGATGTTGATCAACAGGCAACTCCAACCGACCGACTAGTTGGTCGCCTTTTGAGTTTGAGAAGAGTAATTTGTTTAGTGCCATGGTAATTAATTGAAGTTTTGCGCCAAAAATGAATCAAAAGGGATTGGTTCTTAGCGCAGGAGCGCAAATGTAATTTCCTGTAAAGTTGCGGGTTTGATCCTATAAATTCTTCACGAAGGTGTTGAATTTAAGCTAATTCGCCAATCTGGTCAGGCAACTTGTGAGAAGCTCTAAAACCAACACATCCTCATTGTGCGTACTCAAGCACCAACAAAACTCACTTTCATCGGCACCATAGGGGCCATGGCGATCGGGTAATTCACCAATCAGACTGCCCTTCTGCTTGCTAAACACCTTTTCATTTTCGAAATATTGCAAGCGACACGAATGCGACACGCAGGTTGGTCGGCCCATAGGCGGTTCATTGATGAAACATCTTTCTTCAACCGCAATGAGTGCGAGGTCACTGAAATAAAAAGTAGTCCAAACATCAATCACACCATTATTTATCGATGGCTTGACCGCGGAATGAAAGATCTTCACCAATTCTTCACCTTGGTAATATCCAACTAATACACCTGAATCATCTGCTCCCAATGTCAATTCTTCCAAAGAATTAACTGGTGGCCCGCCTGTGGGATGGATAAACTGGTAGTCGCTAATTCTTCTTTCTCGCAAAGTAGTGTCGCCTTTTAATCGCAGGGCTAGCTCATCTACGGCTGCTATTTTTAAACTATCATTTTCGAGTGATGGCCAATCCAGTTTTCGCCCATTGCCCGCCAGAATAATTGAATCCACACATGCCGAGTCTAGATCGCTGCCATGTTCTCTGGAAGAAATTTTAATGTCTCCTTGGCATCCCCATAAAACAATGGACAATATATATATCTGAATTCTACTCATTTGTGCTTCATCAAAAGCAAAGCAACACACCCGGCCGACCAACTAAAATTCTCAGCCTCCAATCCAGCTCCAGTCAAGGGATGATAATTCTCTCGAATGCTGGGGCCTTTTTCCGTGAGTCCTTGGCAGTTGTTGAGGACCTTGTTGATTGCTTGGTTGGCTTCTTGGGTGTAGCCGTAATTTTGCAAACCGCGAATGCCGAAGTAGACTTGATCGAGCCAATTTGGTCCGCGCCAATAGCCTCCATCGGGGGTGAAAGCGGGATGATCGGCTGCTAGGGTTGGGAAGGGGACGAAGGTGTTGAACTTCGACTCATCTAGCATGTTCTTCATGACGCGAGCTGCTTGTTCAGGAGTTGCTGCATTTGCCCAAAGGGCGGTCCACCCTTCACAGCCCATGACCTCAACGAGGGTATCTCCATTCAAGGAGGTGTCATAAAACCAGCCTGATTTCTCGTCGTAGAATTGGTCCTGGATACGGCGTTGAAGCATTTGCGCTTGTCGCTTGTACATGGCTTGATCATTATCCAAACCCAGTATCTTGGCCATGGACGCGAGGTAATTTTTCTCGGCGAAGAGGTAGGCATTCAAATCGACGCTTTCCTGTGCCAAAGAATAGGCTCCCTTGCGGCTTTTGATAATCCGACTGTTGTCAAATCGCACGGCGTTGTCCATTCCACTCTCCCACTTGGCGGCGATCAAGGTGCCATCGGTCGAACCGTACTCGCAAATGCTGTCTCCTTCGATATCCCGGAAATTGTACCACCAATTGTGTTGCCGAACGACCAGATCGTACATCTCCTCCACAAAACTCACATCGCTGTCACACGCATAAATCTCCCACACAGCCCAAGCCGAGAGCGGTGGTTTCGTATTGCGGAAATTGTGTTGCTCGACCGTTGTATCTCGAAAAATGCAGTCGGCAATAAAGCCATCCTCATCCATGAAATCATACATAGCGCGCACCTGTTCTTTGGCCAATTCAGGTTTGTAGTGCGCTAGGGCAGCCGCATGTTTCCAACTATCCCAAGCCCAAAATCCGTGGAACCATTTGTAGTGGTAGCTGGGGAACAGACCTTCGTGCTGCAATTCTCCAGCAGGTTTTCGCCAATTGTTTTGCAGGGTTAGCACCGACTTGGTCAGCAAATTTTGGTATTCAGGCGTGCTCCACGAGGAATCGGCTTGTTGGAATAAATGCTGTAGCTCGTCCTGCTTCTCTGCTATGCGTTCCTTGAGTTGCTTTTCGTAATCGAGTGCCATGAATGAGCGCTCTTCGTTTTCAGCTTGTGCGGCGTTTTCGGGAAAAACGAATTGCTGAGAAAGGATTAATTGGTGCGACTTTCCTGCCTCCAACGTAAAAGGATCAAGAGAGAATTGATAGGTCGAATCGGTGAGTTGAATGTCTACCGCTATTTGCCCGAAGGGTAGAACAAAACCCTGCGCTTCGCTCACATCAGAATTCAATTCAATGCGGGAATATTCCTCGTTGAAATGCAAGTTATCGCCCCAATGACTACCCTTCCACATGGGAATTAGGGACGCAGTTTGCTCGGACTTATTGCGAATATTGGTGTGAATGAGCGCTGTGTTTTCCGAGTAGAAGAACAGTGTTTGCAATACCTCGTACTTGGCGTTGCTAAAAACTTGCTCTAGGTGACTGGGGTAGCTGCGTTGTTGCACGTTGAAGTCGGCCCAATCGACGGGTTGCCGGGTAATCGAGTCGAGCAATACAAGCTGACTTAACACCGGACTGCACCACATTCCATTTTCTTGGGTCATGAGATAAGGGCCTGAGAATCCGCCAAAATTCTTTTTTTCGGTGGGAAAACCGTAGGCAAACCACGCGCCCTGATCGGAGAATGCCAAGGCTGTGCGATCGAATGGAGAGGCAGGATTGGCCGTGTAGTCTAGGGTGTTGGAGATCAGTTCTTGGGTTGGGGCTTCGGTTGGGGTTTGATCTTCTGAGGTGCATGAAGTCATACATGTCAAGGTAAAGGACAGAGCGAGTGCGAGAACGAGTGGGTTTCTCCGTGCTTTCATGGAGATTCTGGTTGGAGAACCTGGATTGGTTAATACATCTTTGGGATTGAACTTCATCTTGGATTCAAATTAATGGATTAAATCGGAGTGTTAGTCGGCGTGAGGTATATTTGTGCCAAAGCCTAGATTCAATTGCTATGCATAAGATTCTTCCATTCTTTCTGTTTGTCTTGGTCGCATGTGCGCCAGAGAAGCAACAATCTCCAATTGAGACTCCCGTTTCGGTGCATGCATTTCCAGAGCTGGATTCCAGTCGGTACAACGTGGCGCTTCTTGTTATAGACGGCACCTACAATAGCGAGCTCACCGCGCCGATGGATATCTTTCACCACACGCAGTTTCGGGATAGTGTGAAGGCGATGAATGTATTTACAATTTCGAATACTTACGACTTGGTGGAGACATTTGAAGGGTTGAAAATCCGGCCCGATTTTAATTTTATGGACTCCATTCCAACTATCGATATTTTGGTAATTCCGGCTGCTGAGCACAACTTGGATAGTGACTTGGCAGACAAGGCCCTGATCGATTTTGTACGCGAAACCTCCTTGCAGGCCGAGTATGTTTGTTCGCACTGCGACGGAGCATTTGTGCTAGCCAAAACGGGGTTATTGGACGGAAAAGCGTCGACTACCTTCCCAGGCGACCGCATTGAATATCAGGCGATGTTTCCAAATACGGAAATGATCGACAGCGTGCTCTTTGTGCACGACGGAAAATATATTACTTCAGCTGGAGGAGCCAAGTCTTTTGAGGCATCGCTGTATTTATGTGAACTCCTGTATGGCAAGAAAGTCGCCGATCAACTGGCGAAAGGGATGGTGATTGATTGGGATTTATCACAACTCAACTACTTGGTGAAGTAGCTTGTTCTAGTCGATTTTTCAATACATCGTATTCTCGTTCTTGGCGTCTTGGGGGATCTGTTGAATCGAATCCCAGTGCTCGACGATTTTTCCGTTTTCATCGAAACGGAAGAAGTCCATCGTGACATACTGATCGTTTCCAGGCCAAGTTTGATGCGTATGTAGGGCGACTAAATCACCTTCAGCAATCGCGCGGACAAACTCAATACTCTTTTCAGGATATTCCACTGCCATTCTTTCGAAGTAGTCGATAAATCCTTGGGTACCATCGGCCACATCGGGGTTGTGTTGGATGTATTGGTCGCCAATATAAAGCTCAATGGCTTTGGCGGGATTTCCTTCGTAAGCCATGCGGTAAAAAGCTATGGCGTTGGCTTTGTTTTGGGCGAGATTCATTTCCATAAGAGAATAAGTATTGAGATTCAGATTACTCGGGCAAAACATGCTCATCATCCCATTCTTTGAACAATACTTCAAGATCCTTTTGCATGTCTGCCGTTTCCATTTCCCAAGAAATGAGCACTGATAAATCTTCTATTTTAGTGCCATCCTCCGTCGGTCCGACTATGCTTAACCAAGATTCTTCGCTCCACACATACTTTCCTCTATATAGCTTAAATACTTTATCATTATGGTTCACCATGTCAACCAACTCTAGCGAATCGAACTGTTCTTCGTTGTAGTCTCTGGAATAATCCTGGACAAGTTCTCTATGCACGGCATCCGTCTCTTGCCATTCCTTTGGCAGCAAGGAAATGCGGTCATAATCATGACATGCAATCAGCAAAGAAAGGCCACTCCCTGACTCAATACTTTGGGCGATGTCTTTTTTTCGCAACTTCATTCCCCCGCGCACTTGCGCCGCGAGAGCTTTACCTATTAGGTAGTTTGACGTTTCGAAGCTCAATAAACGTGATGAATAATCGCTCAAAAACGTCTGATCTCCGATTTGCTCAACAAGCGCTAAAGAATTAATCAATTCGGAAGGCCAAAAACTTGCATCGCCTTCTTCAATCTCTGCTTTTCGTTCTTGTAGAAATTGTTCGGCCAGCTCTAAAAAACGAGGATGATATTCTGTTGTGCGTGCTTTGTAAGTGCTGTCCTTTTTTATCAATTTCACCAACATGGCTATTACATCATCTTCATACTTTCCCGAAGTAGCCAGGTCGAGATACTTCTCAAGGTGTTCATTGACATATTCAGTTGAGTCGATCAATGTAGCCCAGAACGACCAAAGGTTATTGATTCCTTTGCTTTCTTCAATAATAAAATCAGTGATCAAGTCCAGATTTGAATCTGCCGAATGCTGCAGTTGGATGGTCAAAGCTCGTCTGACCTCAAACAAGGAATCTGCCTGTTCAAAAACACCTCTAAAAAACGCCTCATCGGGAATGGAATCGGTTTCAAAAATGGCATTAATCGCTCTGGTCGCGCGCGGGGTAAAACTGGTGTCTTGCATTGGCTTCAGAGCTAATTCAGCCAGGCGCTTCCAATGAACGGGCTCAAAAGGCACATCTCTCATCGCATTTAGTGCTTGGTGATAGACCGATGAATCCGAACTTTCAATATTGATAAGGAGTAAATCTTGCTTTGGGATGTACAATGAATCGCAATTCGCATTGCTTTGAAACTTGAATGAATTGAGATAATCAGTGGTTTCGCTACTAAACATTTCTTCTTCACCCGTGAAGACAGAAACTGTATAAACATGCATTCCGTCTCGCCAGAGCCTTTTTCGCGATAATCCATTTGAATACTTCGACTGACTTTTAATATCCAAAATGCGTCGATTAACATCATCCGCATATAAGGTATCTACCTGAAGAATTGAATCTCCATATCCTTTCGTTTCATCCAATTCCAAGCTTAGAAGTGAATCGGCATTTTCAAAATAGGCATAGGGCGTATATTCCTTTCGTTGAATGAGAAAATAAGCGCCTGAATTGGGGTTCATCGTGTTGACCTGCATATCAACATTGCTCAATCCCGAGGAATAATACCAATTGTAACTATCTTTCTCTAGATCGACCCATTCATGTATTTTAAAAACAGGAATCTCTGTACTATCAGGCTGCATGGTAGTAGATGAAAATTCAGAAAGTTCAAATGGGAGTGGTTTGAATGAATCAACGAACCCATCCTCAGGAAGGTCTCTTTCGTCCGGAACAAGTCTTTGTCTCATCAATTTATAGACCCGGTTCCCTCTTCTAAGTATATTCGTTTCGGTATAATACTGTCCTTCAAGGTTCATATACATGCGCACGGCCTTCATTCCCCCTATATACACTGTGTCTACCTCAGAGACAAGTTCGCTTGTGTCTGAAAATTCATCTGCAAGCATCTCCAAGACTTCATTTCCGTTTTCATAATAATACCCATTAGGAAGATCATTCCAGGCCACGAGATAGTTCATCATATTGTCCACATCAATGTACATATACATGTGCACTGGGACAGGATCAAAGCTTGAATCGAATGGATCTACTTCCTTGTGAACGAAGCTTTGCGGTTTGGCGGGCATAAGAAATTGGCAAGCGCCTATGTCATCTTTTACGACCACCCATTCTCCTGCTGTCTGAATTTCAGTTTCAAAAAAGCTTAACGATTCAAAATAACGATCGGCCAAGCTGTCATACTTTTTCCCTCCACTTGTATAAGCCATTACACAATAGACATTGTCTTTGGCCACGATCTGTATTTTCATTGTTTTCTCACCGCTGATATTTAGTTCCAACTGAACACCTGAATAACCTAGTCGACTTACACTTTTGCTTTTTACTTTTCCATCGGTAGAAAACGATTTATAATTTTCTGCGAATGAGTTTATCATTTCATCTTGATCGCGGGATGTTGACATAGCACGCATATCTACGGAAGTTAGCACAAAGACTGACTCCGTGGACATATCCAAGTACATCATAACTTCAACTTGGCCGACTGTTTCCAACAGAATAGGTTCTCCCGGAAACTGGCATTCAATTCCTACCTCTTGGTCTAAAAAAGAGGACCATTTCATCCTCTCAGGATCAACCTTATACTTTTCGCTTATACCTGTAAATTTTGATTTGACGACATCCACCTTATATCCCTCATCTCTGAGTAGCTGCAACACGCCTTGAGAACCCACTAAATGAGCCGCCCCCATTGCTGAAAAAAGTGATTTTTCGTGGATCATCGATTTAATGCTATTCACCATCACTCTATTTCTAGGCACCAAGGTAGAATCCAAGGCCCCATTGATTCTACCGAACATAAACTCTTCGATCTTGATTACATCACCCGTCTGATAAACTTCAATCATATCATTCAGCATATTGTTTTCAATTTCAAAGAAATCATACTCTTCTTCATCATCTAGAAGTGTTCGGACTTCAAACTCCATTTGCTCTTTGGAGAGCAGATCCAACAGATCCAGCTGCGTTTGAATCTTTTCTAGTTCAAATATCTCTTTCCCCAAGGTTCGTGCAACTCCATATAGATGCTGGTCAACGATAACTGACATTTGTGTCCTGTCGCGTCGGTTTCTCGCCATCATTTCCTTGAGAATCATAGGATTCTGATTTCGGACTTTGTCTAATTCCAATCCGCTTTTCTCCTGAAATTCTTGGCTAAATTCTTGGTAATCTTCCTCAGACATCCATTTACGAAGAGTGTTCTCGGCCTGTCCTTCCATTAGTTTTGGAAACATGGCGGCCATGAGTGAATCTGGATGAACTTCAAGGGCAAAAGCGTCACAGTCATCAATGGCCAGCATGACCGAATCGGCGAATTCGAAAGCCCGCTTGTCCTGGACATGCATCGTTCCAAATACATATGAAGGTTTCTCCAGTCCATTCCCATGTATGCGCCAAAGCAAAGAATAATCTGATTTGTCCTGCGCGAATGCAAGGGTGCTAGATAACATTACCGCTACTACGGCAGCCAGTTTAATAAGATCAGACATAGGTTTTCTAAAGTTCACAAGGTTATTAGCCAATAAAATCGCGCGATAAATATACTTAATATTCCTCCTTCTTAATTACTAATTGTACTAAGCACAGGGACATTTCAGAAGGGAATTCATCACTTCAATTCACGATATTAATTTGCACTACGGCTTGTTAGTTTCATAAATACTAAGCTTTACCTAATCCTCCTTCAAATTCAGCCATTGAAATCCTTTGTAAGCGGCCAAATGCAGGATAGTCGCGTGATCTTCGTCAGGAAGGGGTGAAAAGGTATTGCGCATATTTTTGTTTCCCGAATCGGCTATCGACTTGACCAATTCTTCGGCTACCTCGTGCATAACAGGATGCTCTGTACCCATCGATATGAAGACCTTCTTCTTGAGTTCTTGGTGCTCTTTGAAATACGCAGGAGCGGTATCGATAAGACTTTGTCGGTCCCACCACAAGGACGGACTCACGATGATATAATCGTCAAACATATCGGGTCGCTTCATGAGAATTTCAGTGGCTAGGAGTCCGCCTAAAGACTGACCAACAATCGTATTGTGTCCATTGGTCAAGTACTCACTATCGATCAAGGGCTGCACTTCCTTTTGAAGGAAATCCATGAATTTCTCCGAGCCTCCACTTTGCGGCAGCGACTCTAAATCTTCGGGATCTTCGCTTGGGTGGGTGAAATCACGGTAGCGATCGACATTGGCAATTCCCACGACAATCGACCGTGGCATGACCTCATACATATTCATGAATTGCACGAGACCCGCGATATGGGGAAAATCTTCATGTGCGGAGCCGTCCAATACATACACTACAGGATAGGTTGTTACTGAATCGGGGTGATAGCCATTCGGCAAATATATATTTAGGATTCGCGGCTCCTGCAGTGTTTCGGAGTCAAATTGCTCGATCACACCGAATCGGAATGGTTCTTTTTCATCGAGGAAGTTGGTTTGGGCAAAAGCCGGAATGACAGCAAGGATGGCAGATGCCAGAGTTAAGTAGCAAGCCAAGAAGGAATAGTAATATTTCATGTCGACAGAAGTGTATTGGGAAGCCCAAGATCGGAAAAGTGAGTTAACAGGTGACAAATTTTTCTCTCTATTCTATAGTTTCAGTATTATCTATTTGCGGCAAACCAGCAGTCAAGTGCAACTCACTATTTAGCCATATATAATCTCTATAGGTATAAGGATTCCGCGGCTACACTGCACGATTTAATTCAGTCTTAAATCAGACTTTACACACATTTAAAATTATAACACATTTGATTTTTCATTATCTTGTCCCAAACTCCCGAATATGAATTTGCGAATACTTGTCTTAATAGCCATAGGACTTAACGTGTTTTCTTCTCTTCTTTCGCAAACATCCTTTTTCGACGGACCGTATAAAGAAGACCTCAACTACTTGTTAACGGACAAAGTTCAAGTAAGGGACATGAACAATGATGGAATAGATGATATTATCACTACGTCTTATCCTGGTAAGGTTATTTGGCTCGAAAGGGACACTGAATTCAAGATCATCGAGGAACATTTCATCTTGAATGCAGATAATTGGTTGCACAATGGATTAATCATAGAAGACATAAATGGAGATGGGCTTTTGGACGTGTGCACAATCGTAGATTGGTCTAGCTTCGACTATGTGGTGAATATCTGGTTCAATCAACAAAATGGTGCCTATTTCCTTAAAAAGACTATTCCTTTGAAATCTGCGTACCCCAAGCATATTCGAGCAGCGGATGTTGACCAAGATGGAGACATGGACATCCTCACCTCAGATCAGGATGTAGATTGGGGTGTAGAAAAGCTTGTGTGGTTGGAAAACATTGGTAACAATGATTTTTCACTCACTCCCCATATAATTCAATGGAATCAAGACAATTTAAGTGACATCCAATGGGTCGACATGGATGGGGACGGCCTGGAAGACATTCTTTGTACCGCTGAAATCAACGATAAAATAACACTCTTTAAAAACCAAGGCAATGGGCAGTTCAGTGATGAAATCATTGTGAACAATTCACTTGACGCTCCAAGGTCGGTTGCCGGTGCTGATTTGAACGGAGATGGATTAAACGACGTCCTGGTGACTTGGTTTAATTCTGAAAAGGTGCTTTGGTACGAAAACCTTGGTGACCTGCAATTCGACGGAGGAACACAGATTTATTCTGGAGTCGTTTACGAGGCTGAGGTGGTTGATATAGATGGAGATTCAGACCTAGACATTTTATGTCCGGATTGGTCAGGCTCCAAATGCTCAATTCTCTATAACAACGGGCAGGGAACTTTTTTAGAATCCACAATAGAAGAGCAAATTCTCGAACCTGCATTTGCCACATCATTCAACCAAGATGGTGATGGGGATTTGGACATTATTCTTAGTGCTTATGATAAACTGGCTATTTACGAGCAAACAGCAAATGGCACTTTTGAGCCCGGCTTTTTTTTAAGTGAGGCCGATCGAAGAATAAAGGAGGTTGTCATAGAGGATATATCTGGTGACAATCTAAAGGACTTAATCCTTTGCTCAAGTCAATTTAACCAGATTTATTACTATCCCAACAATGATGACCAGTCTTTTGAAACTCAAAAAGTATTGGTTCAATTAGATATTGATTTATACAACTTCGCCGCTGCCGATATTGATGAGGATGGTGATTTGGACTTCGTGCTATATGCGTTTAACGACCGCATCATTTGGGCGAAAAACAACGGTTCAAATGAATTCGACGAACTTGAGACTTTGCATGTGGGATTGAATGTTTCAAGTTTTCGCAGAGGGGTCATTCTCGAGGATATCGATCTAGATGGAAATTTAGACATCATTATGTGGCGCGAGGATTTGCTTGGGTGGATAAAGGGACTTGGCCAAGGAGAATTTTCGGACATGGTCACACTTGCAACTGACATCCAAATCTCCGAAGTTGCCGTATTTAATTTTGATTCTCAGGGAATGCTAGATATAGCCATCGCGAGTTTTTACGACGAACTTCATCTTGTACAAAGTTCTGAACCGGGTATATTCTCAGACACACAAATCATATCAGAAGACGTTCCAAATCTGCGATCAATCCTAAATGTTGACCTAAACAATGATGGCTACGATGACCTTGTATTTGGCAGCAGTCATAGAATAGATGTTTCAATCAACCACGAGGGGGATTCTCTATCTCAGCCAGTCACACAGTATTCCGAAGGTTGCCACGACTTTGTCAAGTTAGACGTTAATTATGATGGCTTGCCTGATATTATCACCACGGCCCAAGACAAACTTATACTCTATGTGAACAATGGAGAAGGAACGTTGGATCTACCTATTATCATCGATGCGACCTTTGACGGCTTTATCAGCGCTCTTGCTATCGGTGATCTAACGGGAGATAACATCCCTGATCTGGCCTGTATTAACACTTTCAATGAAGAATATAATTTTTATTGGCACAAACTAAGTTATGGCGTGGGCTGTATGGATTCCTTGGCTTGTAACTACGATCCAGAATCTTGGATCGACTCTGGACAATGTTGCTATGAAGCTTGTGGGTGTACAGACTCAAATGCCATGAATTATAATCCTTTAGCCGAATGCGAAAATAATTCATGCCGATATCCGATTGGAGGTAGTGTATTCTTTGATGAAGACGAGGACGGAAACTTTGGAGACTACGAATTAGGACTTCCGTACGAGGTCGTTCACGATTGGCAGAACAATGCAGCCTCCATTACCAACGATGCCGGTGATTATCTTATGATTTTACCCGAAGGATTTTATGAGCTTACTCATCAGGACAATCCGGTTTTCCCCATCAATACTACGCCCGACCCCGTTGTCGCTGATTCTGGGACTCCATCCAGTTACTCCAATCGTTTTGGCCTTTCAAATGAACTTCCAGAATACGCCATTTGTGTTGATTTTTATCCATCGGTCAATGGCTACCCTTGTGATACTTTTGTAAACCACAACGTTTGCTTCAGAAACATGGGGAATTTACCACTTGAGGGAATCGTTACGGTTACATTCGACGAGCTATTTCAAGCGTACGAAGAAGTAACCCACATCGACTCAGTTTCCGGAAACACCGTATTCATGTCGTTTGAAAACCTCCAACCTGGAGAGATGTTTTTCTACGATATCAAACTTAAAACACCCACCGTTGATTATATCGGCGAATTTCTTGTTTCTCAATCAACAGTGATCGGAATACACAATGGAAACCAAGTAGCGTACGGGGAGAAAGAACTAGAATTGGAGCTAACTTGTGCTTATGATCCGAATGACAAGCAGGTATTCCCTGCCGGTTGGAGCGATGAACATTACATTAAAAACGATACCACGCTGGAATATTTAGTGCGTTTTCAGAACACAGGAAATGCCCCAGCTACTGATATCCACATACTTGATACCCTCGATCAAAACTTAGACTGGCATAGCTTTCATTTAATGGCAAATTCCCATTCAGTCATCACGTCAATTGATTATTCCAATGGGGCAGTCGACTTTTTCTTCAAAGACATAATGCTTCCTGATTCCGTGAGCAATGAACCCGAATCGCACGGACTAATTTCCTATAAAATCAGACCCAAGGCCCAACTCGACTTGCTCACTGAGCTCAACAATACTGCCTATATTTTCTTCGATAGTAATCCACCCATAATAACGAATACTACATATAGCGTAATCTACGATTGCTCGTTATTCGAAGCTAGTTTTGCGGATAACGACTTGACTTTTCACGCTATTGAGGGTGATGCATTTCAATGGTATCTCAATGGAATAGCAATTGAAAACGCCACCGATCAAATCTTTTCCCCATCGCTAAATGGTCGGTACTCTGTTTGGGTAAAGAATGGATTTCCCTGCGAAGGATTCTCTCCTGAAATCTATATTCCCGCACAATCGATTGTGGATACAGAAGGTGATTTTCTAATATTCCCAAACCCAGCTACCATCACAGCCAACATTTATCTTAAAACGAATCAAGATGCCAACTCTTTGAAAATACTTGACAATAAAGGAAGCACAGTAATGCAGTTTAATCTTACGAATATCTCATTCTTCTTTAGTGTGGATCTTTCTGCTCTTAGCAGTGGGCAATATTTTATTCAAATCTTGTACAATGACGGCTCCTTGTCCGTTCAAAAACTACTTGTCCGTTGATCCGAAACCATCCATATTTCCTCTTTGCGATTCCACAGTCAATTTTGCAGTTCTTAAGTCGACTTTAACTATAAAATCAACGCGCCTCACACTAGGTTACTCAACCCAAATCAACGATAATCAACCAGCCACTCAATCCGATTCATCCCATAAATATTCACAGGCATTCCATTGAAGGATTCTACTCGTTTTTGTGGGGTCATTCCATTTTTCACAGCCACCATTTCACTGCTTATGTTGTCGATATGGACAATTGAAATTAGCGATTCCGCAAATGCTTCTTTGAAGGCGAAGTCCTTGCATTTCTGAGCTGCTTCGGTAGCGTAGCCCCTATTCCAAAATTCAGGTAGGACAGAATATCCTATTTCAAGTTTTTCCTCTTCCTCAACGGTTTGGATCAGCAAGCCGCATTGGCCGACTAACCTATTGGACTCTTTGTCGATCAAAACATTCATCCCTCCTAGGTCATTTTCATACCTCTGGAAAACTCTATTAAACCAAGACCTGCACAGTTCCTCTTCCGACATACTAGTATCCATCCCTAAAAAGAGCGCGACATTTTCCCCATAAAACAAAGGCAGCCACAGCTCAAAATCACTTTCTTGAAGGAGCCTGAATTTAAGGCGGCTAGTTTCTTGATTGGTTAGTAGGTATTTCATTATCTAGGTAAAAATGCAACTTGTTTACCAGCTATTCAAAGAAAATATCAATCGTCAAATCATGATCCACTAGGTCGGTTTTGTTTTTGTTTTCAAATACTCCATACGTAGTAACGAAGGTGGTAAATATGGTTTTTTTTGTGTTTGTCACTGCTTTCAACCCTTGTTTCTTTGTTCGCAGAATCTTAGCGTAGTCGGCGTTAATAGCAAACTCATCCTCGTAAAACTTCATCTCACACATATTCATTACCTCATCTTTTCGGTCAATGAGTAGATCTATCTGAAACCCCTTTTCGAAGGACTTGTTCTTTTTGTGTAAGAAGGAGTTATCGCTTGATTGGACCCCAGAAATTCCCAATGCTTTCTTGATTGAATAGGTGTGCTTCAAACAAATATTCTCAAAGGCATACCCGCACCAAATCTTGTAGGCCTGACTCTGACTAATAGCAGTCCAATTAACTTCTCCACGCTTGCTTTGACCTTCAATGAACTTCAAATAGAACAATGAGTATTCATCTGTAAGGCGGTAAAGCGTGTCCTTTGTCTTTTTATTTAGCCCACTATATGTCGAAATAAAACCTGAAATAAGGAGTTCGTTGAGAATCGCTGAAAACCATCCGCCATCGGAGAGCTTGGTCGATTTTAGAATGGCCTGTCTGTCCATCCCTACAGACTTACTAGCCAAAGCTTTGATCACCTTGATGTGATTTCCGGCGTTGTCAAACAAGGCTGGATAGAGATTCTCAAATTCATTTTTTAGCATGCCATCCTTGGCAAAGCACATGTCTTGTATGTTTTGAGATGCGCTCTTTCCTTTCACTACTTGTTCTAAATAATGAGGCACACCGCCTATTGCCATGTACAACTGAACAATTTGATAATCGCTCAAGGCAATCTTCTTGGTCGCAAAATACTCCTTTGTTTCAGCCAGTGTGAAGGGCTCCAGAGTGATTCGCTTGGAGATTCTATTGTGCAATCCGCCTTTCGCATTTACCACATTTTCTATCATCCAAGAAGCCGCAGAACCACATATTACAGCGACAATCTTTTGCTGAGAAGCCCAATTATTCCACCAATGCGCTAAGGCCTCCAGGAAACCACCACCTTTTCCAGCTATCCAAGGCAATTCGTCAAAGAACACTACTGGAGTCACCTTCTTTTTGGTTTTTTCCAATTGTGTCGTGAGCATATTGAATGCCGACAACCAATCGGCAGGCACTTCCAGCATGGTCTCTGAGGGAAAGAACTTGTTCAATTGCAAGGTGAAATTTACCAGCTGCATTTGGAGATCGGCGTCTTTGAATCCAGTCATTTCAAACACTTTATTCTCCTTGTACACCTCGCGAATCAAGAAAGTCTTCCCAACTCTTCGTCGGCCAATTACAGCCAACAACTGAGCCTTCTCTTGCTTGAGGCAAGCTCTCATAAGTTGCATTTCTGTTTTTCTACCTACTACCATATCAAGAGTTGTTTACGCGGAATCTCACAAAAATAGGGAGATTCCGCGTGGGATTGGTAGTTTCTCACGCGGAATCTCTGTTTTTTTGATACATTCCGCGTTGAGCTTGGTGGTTTTCGCGCGGAATCTTCGAGGTAAGTTGAGGGGGAAATAGGTGGCCAGTCTAGGAATTTCCAGATTGCATTTGCAACCTGCTTAGCCGACTGAAATTAATAGTGATAGGTTCTGATTTCAGGAATTTGATCATTTTCTTCGGCCGAGGCATCTTCCAGAATGAGCAAGGTATCGCTCAATTCTGTGATTTTCCAGTATTCGACCAAGCTTCCGAACCCTTGGCCGCTGAATTTGTATTTCATCCTGAGAACGGTATAATCATCAACGATTTTCCAGGTTTTAGCTTCTTTGGAAAGCTCATTGTCGGGACAGCTCAAATTTCCAAAGTCGTAATGGAACTTTGTAGCGTCTTCGAACAACAACTCATCATCCAAATCACATTCCTTCGTGATATCCGCACCTCCCTGAGTTCTTGAAGTCAATTGCCAATTCTTCTCAGTCAAAAGATGCAAGTCCTCAAATTTCTTGGCTTTGTTGCAACTCGTTGTGACCAATAATACAATTGCTCCCGAACAGAAAATTAAGCGTGCGTTTTTGGGCAATATTCCTTTTATCCAATCCATTAATTGAAAGCTTTCTGCAGCAGACGAAAAGTACTCTTAATTTATTGTTTACGCCAAGTAAATAAATCATCCGAGTCCCGAATATGCGCCCACCCACAATAAGTTACTGTAAATAATACAATTTCCCTAACTTTACGTCATGACCCCATGCATGGATATTGATAGGCGCATGACATGTTTAACGGAAAAATTTGCTGTAAAACGGCTGTATTTCCTGTTAGTCCTGATTTTTGTCTGTCCTTTCATTTCCACCGGGCAATACACCATCGACCAGTGCCAAACGCATGCTGATGCACTCATTGGCATTGATCGCAACGACTGGGCGCACGCCAATCTTCCCATTGTGGATGAGGGATACCTACACAATTTCGACCCGGTTGTTCTACCTTGCGGACTTGAGTCTGCCTCGCTGATCTCGGTTGACATCACCATTGTAATTGAATCCAATTCAGGAATAAGTCCGTGTACCAACGTGCCAATTTTCGGAAATGTTTTACTGAATTGTCCGTTGACCACCAACTCCATTTGTCCCATCGTTCAGGACGTCCTGACCCCTGGATGCGCATTTGGCGGGGGGCAATCAACTCCGGGGACTTACACATTGAACCTAAATAGTTGTGGCGTTGTGCCGATTATCTTCGATGTGATTGGCGTTGATCTCATTCCTGCAACAGAGAATCTGGGGACGTGCGAAACAACTGACGACGCCATCACAAGTGGAAATGTCGTATTAGAATACTCGATTTGCATCACGTATACATTTGACCAAGACCTTCCTGATGCATGTGCTGATACCGTTTCTCAAAGCTGCAACGACGGAGACCCATGCACAGAGAATGATACACAAATCGTGAGTGCCTGTGACAACAGCGTAGTCTGTGTACCGTGCCAAGGGACTCCCATTGATGCCTGCAACAACACCATTTCCTTGCCTTGTGATGATAGTGACGATTGCACCGAAAACGACGTGGAAATCGTGGCGGCATGTGACAACTCCTTTGTTTGCATTCCATGCAGCGGAGAAATGATAAACGCCTGCGATGTCGTCGAAGTACTTCCTTGCGATGATGGGGATCCCTGCACGATCAATGACGTTCAATCGGTCTCAGCTTGCGACAATTCAGTGGTGTGCGTGCCTTGTATGGGTGAAATTCAGGCAGACTGCACCTCAACCATTGAACTACCATGTGACGATGGTGATCCATGTACTAGTGCAGACGTCGCCGTGGTATCGGCATGCGATGAGAGTTTTGTATGTGTGCCCTGCCAAGGCATCCTGGCTGAAACGTGTGAAAATACTGAAATGCTGACTTGTGATGATGGGGATGAATGCACGGAAAACGACATTGAAATCGTGGATGCTTGCGACAACTCTATTATTTGTATTCCCTGTCAAGGAACGATGATTCAGCCTCAACTATGCGATGACGGCGATTGCACCAATGGCACTGAACAATGGGACGATAGCAGCTGCAGTTGCATTACGATTCCGACGATTCTTGGTTGTACAGATGAAACTAGTTGCAATTACGATTCACTGGCCAATTGCAACAATGACTGTGATTACGACTGCATAGACTGCCAAGGTATTCCTAACGGAGAAGCCATTGTGGATGAGTGCGGTGAGTGTTTATTGCCAGACGACCCATTGCGGGACATAGGTTGTTGGGATCAGATTTATATTCCAAATGCATTCACGCCTGACGGGGACGGACTGAATGACTACTTTTATGTTGAAACCGCTCGGCCGCTAGCCTATTTTGAGGTCATCATTTTCAACCGATTCGGACAAGATATTTTTTATTCAGACGACGTCGAATTCAAGTGGACAGGAAATGTAGATGGGGGGAATCATTATGGACAGACGCAGCTCTATGTTTATAAGATTCAGTATGCCTTTGAGCTTTCAGAGGTTCTTCAAAAAACTGGCACTGTTTCGCTGCTTAGGTAATGTTATTGCGCGTAACCAAGGGATTTATTGAATGCTTCATTGTGACCTACCTGCCTTCGATTATTGGCTCACAAGACTCACAATCAATACGGATCGTCACATTGCTTCCATATATCCAAAAAAGGAATTCCAATCCCCGAATCAACATTTGCCGAATGGCTGTGTCAAAATAAACTCAAGACTCACTACTCACACTCAATACTGATCACGCATTGCTTCCATTTATCGAAAAAAGGAATTCCAACCTCCGAATCAACATTTGCCGAATGGCTGAGTCAAAAAATCTCAATACGCCATACTCCCGCTCAAGACTGATCACCCGTTTCTTCTATCAAACCTAATTAAGAATGATGAGTAGTTTACCAAATGTAGTCGACCGCACTTATAGCGCCAACAGGGTTATTTTTTGTCCAATCTCAACTGATAAAGCCAGTATCTTTTCCCGAATATTGGCTCGATTTCTTTTACCCTGATAAATCCCATTCTCTCATACAACTCTCTGGCTGAATCCATAAATTCAGATGTATGCAGCGCGATGATTTGTTCGCCCGTTTCCTTGGCATAATCAATACAAAGCTGAGTCAGTTTCTTACCAATTCCGTTTCCACGAAATTTTGGATTTACGCCAACCATCCTGATGTAACACCAGTCTGCTTCAAATATCTCGGTCGGATTTCCACTAGGGACGATGTAGCCAACGCCAATAATTTGGTCTTTATGTTCGCACACAAAGCATTTGGCGATTTCCAGCATATCTGAATAAGACTGTTTGGCATTTAATTTCCCATTTAGGGTAGCCCAATTCTCCTTGGTCAATGCTTTTTCATACTGTCCGTAGGAGACTTTTGCAAGTTGTCGTAGCTGACTTTTGTCGGCCATATTCCCTTCGCGGTACTTTAGTTCCATATAGTTCAATCACATCGCCCTGCCGTTCTCCATAGAGAATTTCAACTCCTGTGCGCTCACCTCGGCCGATTTCCCAATTTTAAGCTTAATTATGGGAGAAAGAAAGTAACCTATCGCATTTTTCACCTCCATGTCAAACGGGTTAGAATTAGAGTTGGCAAAGGTGCCATTGTTTTCAAGCTAATGCAAAGAAGGTGCTTTTTCTATTTCGTTTCAAAGTCGATTAAGTAGGTTTTCAGCGGGTATCCTGTTGCGGATCTGAAATTGGTTGTCAGCGCAGACTGGTAATGCTTTTCACCCTCCAGATCAACCTCAAAAGTAAAGGAAGTTGAATCCTCCGAAAAGCCGATAACCTTGTCTACTCTTAAGACATGATTTTCTCCCAAGGGACCATAATCGAAACCTCTATGTTCGGTGTCCATTGGTTTGGAAAAATGCACAGTAATTGTTCTTCTTCCGGCCGGTATTTTATCTCCGGATTTGTCAATCTCCAGACTGATGACTGTTGGCCTTGACGCGTCATAATTGGAATACATTGTTTCAAGCGGTGCGCTGAAATACGTTGTCTCGTCTACAACGGCCTCGACTTCATCTTCATTGGCATAGTCCAATTCTATTAGCCGCTTAATGGCCTGTTCTTTATCAATTGCGTTATTGCAATATAGGGATGCAATTTTGGATCCCACGTAGTAGGACATGTCGTTGGTTTGAAACTCGTTGTCGCTAGAATTCCAAAGCCAGTTGAAGATCGAGTTAGGTCTGAACATATCCTGTTCAAATCTCTCCTTGACGTTATCCTCGTTTTTGGGACCAACCTCAAAAGCTTTCCACGGAGACTTTTGATTTGTAGCCTCGATAGCCATGAACTCAGCAATGCCTTCGTACAAAGTCAGTGACAATAGATTGTGGACCATCTCCTTTTGTTGGGTATGAATGTATTCATGGACCGTAAGGAATTCGAGTCTATCAACAGGGTTGATCTTATAGTAGTTTTGGACATGCTCGGGCAATTCAGACGTATTAACGTTGATATCTCCCAGAGCGTATTCTGTACCTATTAGCACCAAGCTATCCATTCCTGTACCAGGTGATCTAAAATTACCTATCGTGTAATAGATCGTCGACATTTCCAATGAAGGATAAATATTGGCCAATTTATCCACACCTGCCCGCAGAGCCTTGTTGTACTCATCGATATTTTCAGTATTCGATCTGATAGAATTCCAAAACAATGGTCTGCCATTAATCGACTGGAGATACTCTTCAGGAGTGTACCTTCTTGCCTCCATCATTTTTTGCTGTCCGATTGAGGCTTTATCCAAAAACATGGTTTGCAAAAACTCCATTTGTTTCAAGGTATCATCTGTCGTGTGGATCGCGTCGTAGGCTTCCCAAAAATGGGTAATGTCATCTGAAATGATGATTTGGTTTTTTGAAAATGAATCTGTGTCACTTCCTTCGTTAGGCCGACATCCAGTGATGGCGCCCAGAAGTACAATTGCGATTAGTATGTTCTTCATATTATTTTTTGAATTCCTTGTGAAGGTCGCCGGGGTTTTACCTTGGGAAGCATTGATCCTGACAGCTGCAATAAATTCGTATTTCAAGCGGTAGGGCAGCTTACAAAGCACACATATAAAACTATGAATTTCTGCGTTCTCATCTGAAAAAAATCATGGGCGCACGCCGTGGGCTGCTTCCCTTCAAAATGCTTATTGTTAGGCGCTTGATTTATGGAGTTCGATGCCAGTTGCATTCGGGCCAACGACACGAAATTTATGGAATCCCCATAGCGACCGGGCTGGGAGCTACCATGGGAAGAGTGCAACTACTAGCATAAAAAGCGTTGGCGTCTCACTGGGCGACAATGATTTTTAGCGTAGTTGTATTTAGTGCTTACGCCACTTGGGAATTAGGTTATAGTTTGTACTGCGTCCGCCGGACTCCTCCTGCTCTAATATTCCCTTTTCGATTAAGTCTTTTATGTCTCTCAAAGCTGTATCTGCAGAACATTTGGCAATCTTGGCCCATTTAGAGGACTTCAGTTTCCCGTCGAATCCATCCAATAGCTTATTCAGCATCAGCCTTTGTCGGCTATTCAAAACTGATTCTTTATGTTCATCCCAAAAATCTGCTTTTTGAAGGACCCGCTGCAGAGCCTCATCGGTAGTCACCAATGAAGTATACATGCAATTCAAAAACCATTCTAGCCATGCTGTAATATCGCCAGAACTATGTTGCACTTTCTGCAATATGGCATAATAACCTTTTTTCTCCGACAAAATCTGATTTGACAGGCTGTAAAACCTCTCAGGACTATCTTCAGAGCGGGCGAGCAGCATATCTGACATGGCTCTTGCTATTCGCCCATTGCCATCGTCAAAGGGATGAATGATTATAAACCAAAAATGAGCAATGGCCGCTTTCAATACTCCGTCAATCTTAGACTCTTCGTTGAACCAAGCTAAAAATACATCCATTTCCTCTTTCACAGTATCGGGTGAAGGAGCCTGAAAGTGTATTCTTTCTTTTCCCATCGGACCCGATACAACTTGCATTTCACCATCTCTGTAGCGACCTATTGTAATTTGGTGCATTCCGCTCCATCCCGTGGGGAATAATGCCGCATGCCATCCTAAAATACGAGTTTGGTCAAGGGGCCTATCGTATCGCTGTGTGGCATCAAGCATCATTTCAACTACACCCTCCACATTTCTATCCACATGAGCTATACCCGCATAGTCCAGCCCTAGCCGTTTTGCTATTGAGGACCGAACCTGTTCATAATTCAAGATTTCACCTTCTATCTCTGACGACTTCAAAACATCCAGAGTCAACGTAGACAGGAGCCTTTCCGCTTTGATGGAAAACCCAAGTCCTGCCATCTGTCCGAATAGCTTTCCTTGCAGGTGTCTAACCTTTCCCAGAATTACGCTTATTTGCCTTTCATCCCATGTGAATTCTGGCCACTGCTTATGCTCATAAATATATCGTGCCATGACCTATTCGTCTGTTTGCGGTAAACATACGTATTATTCTCCGCATATTTACTGAGAATAAGCCCATTTTTCTCCGCTAAAGCTTTTGAGCATTAGTTACAACGTACCCAATGTATGCCACGGCCAAGTTTGAGGCCGCGTGGTAGTGCGATGAGCGGGCGGATTTGTGTGTGGCATGGGGCACCGTGTTATCAGCCTTTTCATTCGTTGTACTTGACTATTGAAGTAATGCGCCCATCAATGTCAATAGCGCATTTCGCATAAGTTATGAGTGATTCATGCGAATCCACTTTGGCCGTATTTTCACCATCGCATGACAGCAATGAGATAAATACAAGTACTAGCCAAATATTTCCTGATTCACTCACTTACGGTTTCCTTTATTGTTGCCGATTCATTTTTCATTACATGTGGATCGGCGAGATAGCGATTTATCACCGACTTATCGTCGATCACTTGACGTCGTATTCAGATTTCAAAACAGCGATTAAATTCTCTGCCAGGGCCAATTGCTCTTTATATTCAATGAGGGTTTTTGTACGATAGGTTTTGATTCCCGCAATATAATTCGAAAACTCGTCGATTGAATCATCCATTATTCTGATATACCTTTGATTTTTGGTTTGGCTATCAAATCTTATTTCTCCCAGTGCTTGGACGTTCACACCCTTCCATAAAACATTGGCCATCAGCCAAAGCATTTTGTCTTCAGCATCACTCCAGTAATGAACTTGTTCATTGTTCATATTGTAGGCATTCAGTTCATTGGATATGGTCTGATCGAAATATTTTAATGAACCCGTTGTAACTATTTGCTCATAAGTTCCATTCGTTGGAAAGAATGGATTTGACTGACCAACAATATTTATCTTCTCATAAAAATCCACCTGGCCCCAACTTTCTTTTGGCTTTTTCAAAGTTGAAAGTAGGGCATCGCAATGTTGGATTTTTTGTTCGCTAAACTCAACCGCATTCGATAAAAACTCAACATCCTTGGACAGGTCTTGAATAAGTGAAACAGCCAATATTTTTGCAGTATTGCTTTCCTTTTGACCCTCATTCCAATTGTTGATTTGCAGCGCGATCAAGATGCCAATGACTACAAGTACAATTTCTCCAATAGCGTATTTGAAGTATTTTCTAGCTTTATTCTTCATAAGCAGACGAAGACGAATTTTTCTAAAGAATTTAATCATTGGTAATTGGCTGTCGCATTCAATCGAAAGCTGGCGTTTATGTGTCTATGCTCAATATACTTCTGCGGACAAAACACGGTTTAAGTGTTGCTGCACTGCAGATGCTAAATAGCTTCTCAAATCTTCCTCAGGCATACGCTTATAAAACTATGAATTTCTGCGTTCTCATCTGAAAAAAATCGTGTGCGTAGGCAGTGTGCTGCTACCGCTCAAAATGCTTCTTGTTAGGCACTTGGTTTATGGAGTTCGATGCCAGTTGCATTTGGGCCATCACACGTAATTAATGGAATCCCCATAGCGTCCAGGCTGGTCGCTATCGCAGGAAGAGTACAACACTTGCTCGGATGAACTGCGGGCTTATCGTGCCTCATAGGAGCTTAAATATAAGATGTAGTTTTTTACTCCTTTTTAAATATTCTTCCGTAATTCGATGTCAACTTTTTCCCTCTTTCATCTAGGGTGAGAATATACTCATAATCAAACCCCAATACTAACCAGCTACCGTCCTCTAAAAGCGATAATTCATTCTTACTTCCCTGGCTTTCAAAATAACCCTTACCATTTTCCACATATATTTTTGCTTCGGTGTTGTCAGCGGTCAAATAGCTGCCTACCAATTTCTTGAAAGATCTTTTGGTTGCTTTTACTTGCTCCAATCTATTTGAAGTAATATGACTTCTGTTGATACGGGTTTCTATTCCAATAGAATTGATAAGTTCATATGCTAAATTCCATGAGTTTACCATATCATTACCGTTATAGCCTAAATTGGAAAGCATTATAACAGTTGTTTTTGTTTGAGGAACAATTACTACAATAGTTCCTGTCACGCCTGTATGACTAATGAATCTCAGGCCATTTAACTCATTAATCTCCCAACCGCATGCATAAGGGATTTCTGCCCTGTTATTAAGCATGCCCTTGGTGAAAAGTAATTCTTGATTTTGCTCGTTAAGAAAGTCTGTTCCCGAAACAACCTTTTGCCATTTCATTAGATCCTTAACGTTTGAAAAAACGCCGAAATAGGAAGGGATCTCATAATCCCATGTTCTCATAATATTTATCCACTCTCCATCTTTCAGTGAATAGCCTCTGGCTTGATTCTTTATCACTTTTTCTTGGTCAACGAAATACGTGTTCGTCATACCATATTGGTCAAAAATATCCGACAAATAGGTTTTATAACTGCCTGTAATATTGTCGATGACAATACCTAAAAGCAAATACCCAACATCACTATAATTGTAGGCCGTACCTGGAGTTGAATCGAGAGAGTCGGTAATTATCGATTTTATTGCCAAATCTTTACTGACGGTATTGGTTTGCATCATCATATCCAATTCGCCTGCAGTCATATTCGCGTAGCCACTAAAAGACTTTTGTGTGAAATTATCGTGAGGAAACATACCGGGTAATCCGGTGGTGTGCCACAGTAATTGTTGTATGGTTATTTCTTTCCAATGTTCAGGACATTCAGGGAAATACTGATGCAGATAGCCATTCAAGTTTAGCTTATCGTCTTGATGAAGCTTGAGAATTGCGCTTGCTGTGAATTGTTTGGTCAAGGAAGCAAGTTCGAACGTTGTGTTGACGTCAACTTTTGAATCCTGTTGAAGACTTGAGAAACCGTAGGCTTTTAGGTCTTTAAGACTATCATTCTGAACAATAGCAAGGGAAAGTCCCGGTATTTTATTCATTGACATATAGGAAGCAACCATCTCGTCAATCGATTCCTGAGCTTTCAAATTGGAAATTGAAAGTAGAACTATCAGTATTAATTTATATTTCAAATTCAATTTCATTTACTGGCAGAAGGTTCTTTTAATCACAGCGTAGAGTAGAGCCTGACACCCCTCTCCATTTTATCCACCCCGAAGGTAACAATTTAGTCATCGCCCCCCAGCCCTCTTCATCAAACCGTGCTTAAGGTTTTCCCTCACACGACTTACTGATAGACTTCTTCATTGGGCTTTCGTACGGGTTTTCAAGCGGACATATTTTTCTATGACTGGCTTACCATAAGACTTCACTAGATTCTCATAGGGTCGCTGGTGTAGTTTCCGATGCGCTTTCCTGGATCAAGGTCAAAAGGAATCCTAGAAGTCATCGACTCAACTCCACCTTCTTTCCGATTAGTTGTCGGCCTCGCATACAATCAAGCAACACAAGAAATTTATTGAATCCACAGAGAGTTTGGGCTGGGCGCTATCGCAGGAAGAGTGCAACACTTGCTCTAATGAACTCCGGCCTTACTGCGCCTCATTGGGGCTTAATTATTGTGCGCATCGTGCTTTATTTTAATTCTTCTCGTCTTTGTCTAATGGCACTTTCAAGCTGGTTTATGAAGTCTAATACTTTCTCCCGTTTCATTCCTTTTGTATGAAAATGAATTTTTCCGCCACCGTCCGATGAAATTGTCAGGTAGTGTTTTCTGGAAAAAAGGTAGAGAATGATTAATACAACTCCTGCTCCAATACCGATACCAATAAATTCTTCGTCTCCATTTGCTCCTGCGATAAGTCCGCCAGCTATTGCAAGTATGGCAAGGATTACAAAAATTGTCTTGCTCCGATAATGTATCTCGATGGAACTGATTTTTTCAAGAAGCAAGCTGACAATATGAGCTTTTCCCGATTGAGAGTCAGAGTACCGCAGTCGTAAATTTGTCAATGTTATTACACTCCCGTCTGATTGTGTAATAACTTGTTCACTGTTAAGTAGGTATTTATTGTCCATCGTTTGGGTTTTTATAATTGGTTGAAAATTCTTTTTAGTTCTGAAATTGGTCTTGTGTTTGTAATACTTGCGATTACTTGTCCTTGAATAGTTCTCTCGCGTAATTCAATCGTTTCGTTCTGATGATTATATGCTAATGCGTATCTATTTCCCCTAATAGTCATCCAGAGAACATTGGCGGTCTGTCCACTGTAAGTTCTTACTTGTACGTCTTCGTCTGTATCTTTCCAGATAATTGCTCCAGCAATCGCCAAAGCAATTTCATTAACACTCTGTCCGTGATGGTCAGCCCTGTCCATTACGCCAGTTATGTACTCATTTAGTCTTCTTAATGTGTCGATTGTAAGTGCCATTTGTCCGTTATTTTAGCATGTGTGCGTAGAATAGAGCCTGACACCCCCTCTCCTATATATCCACCTCGAAAGGTAATAAAATGGTCATCGCCCCCCCGGCCCCCTACATCAAACCGTGCTTGAGGTTTTCCCTCACACGGCTTACCGATAGACTTCTTCATTGAACTTTCGCAAGGGTTTTCAAGCGGGTATATTTTTCTATGTCTGGCAAACCATAAGACTTCACTAGATTCTCATAGGATCGCTGGCAAAGCTTCCGACGCGCTTTCCTGGATCAAGTTCAAAAGGCATCCTATAAGTCGTCGACTCAATTCTATCTTCTTTCCGACCAGTTATCGGCCTCTCTCACAATCAAACAACACAAGAAATTTATTGAATCCACAGAGAGTTTGGGCTGGGCGCTATTGCAGGAAGAGTGCAACATTTGCTCTAATGAACTGCGGGCTTATCGTGCCTCATTGGGGCCTAATTGTTAGGCGCTTTAATTTATTGTTAGTTTACCTTTTTTAATTTTATAGCTAATTAGTTCGCTACAGTCCACATTTTTTCCATTTAGAGTTCCTGTTGTCCATTCTTGATATGACTCGAAAACTTTCAATAATTGTTCATCAAGTTCCGTGTTAGTTTTAACTGATATCCTCCAACCAATAGCTTCACCTTTGCAGTTGATAAAAACTCCGACCATTCCTTTACCTTTAAATTTCGGATTGTTTTTTAAATACTGAACTTGATTTAATTGTTCCTGCATTTCTTCTTTCGAAACGCTACATTTTGGCTCGACCTGTCCGTCAAAACCATTGAATAATCCATATACATTATCATGGTCGCAGATTCCTTCAACTTTTTCTTTCATCTCTACCTTCGCTATTAACTGCGCTTGAGTTGAAATGCTTGTCATTAATATCAATACTGTAAGTGTCAATGCTGTTTTCATTATGTCTTATTTTTATTGTGCCGTAGAGTAGAGCCTGACACCCCTCTCCCATATATCCACCCCGAAGGTAACAATTTAGTCATCGCCCCCCGGCCCCCTACAACAAACCGTGCTTGAGGTTTCCCTAACACGGCTTACTGATTGACTTCTTCATTGGACTTTCGTACGGGTTTTCAAGCGGACACATTTTTCTATGTCTGGCAAACCATAAGACTTCACTGGATTCTCATAGGGTCGCTGGCGTAG
>JADFAK010000144.1 GCA_015665315.1 Flavobacteriales bacterium
AACCATTGTGTACAACGTACCAAACGACTGGAATGCGATAGGTATCCTCACAATCAACAACACCATTTCCGCCATTCGCAGCTCTATCTGCTTGTCCGCGTGCCGCCATAATTTTCTGAAGCACTTCTTGTTGAATGTCGTAGAGCGAACCTTCTCCACCGTGTTCTCTCAGCGAGATTTCTTTCACGTGATCGAATCCACATTGATCGTGTTTTTCATTTGCGACTGCTTTAAGGGGGTCGAAGAATTTTTGATCTTGCGCATATGTTCCCGAAGAAAAAATCAGGATCGCTACACACATTAAAGCCTGAACTATTGAGCGTTTCATAAGCATTGGGTTGATTGATTAATATTTTGGTACAGTAAAGCTCGCTCAACAAGGACTTATTTTTCAGGGGGTTTATCACGCGGCAAGCGCAAATGAGTGGACGGTAACCTTAAATGAGAATTCGGTAGTGGCCCTTGAGGTCAGAAAATAAAAAAGCCCCAGAAAGATCTGGGGCTTCTTACCTTAAGTTAGTTGTAGAAAGTTGGAGTTCGTTAACTTCTTACTTTCTCATTGACCTGTCTAACCAAAATTACCTTGAACCAAAAAAGGTTGTCTGTTTGACATGTCAAATGTACTATCGTTTGTCAGCTCATTCTCGACACTTTAGTATGTGGTACACGTGAATGAGTAACTGGTATTATATCGAGGATAATTGGATTTGCCTTTAGGCTAAATACCAAAAACCTTACTTCTTAATTGCCTTTTTACTGCCCGCACCAATATGCTGGTCTAGGAAACTATCCATCGCGCGGTAAAACTTGAAGCGGTTCTCCTCGTTGTGGAATCCGTGTCCTTCTTCTGGCTCAACGATATAGTGAACATCCACCCCTCGTTCTTTCATGGCAGCTACCATCTGATCCGATTCGTCAATATTCACACGTGGATCTTTCGCTCCCTGCGCAACCAACAATGGGGCTACGATATTGTCGGCATGAAAAACGGGAGAAGCTTCAGTCAAGAGCTCCTTGTCATCAACTGGGTGTCCTACCATCTCGTACATCATTTCCAAGAACTGCTCCCAGTAAGGAGGAATCGTTTCCATGAATGTGAATAGGTTCGAAACACCCACATAATCAACACCACAGGCGTACAATTCAGGAGAAAAGGCAAGGCCGGCAAGTGTTGCATAACCACCGTACGAACCTCCATAGATAGCCACGCGGTCAGGATCTGCAATGCCTTCGCTTACCAACCATGCAACGCCGTCCGAAATATCATCTTGCATTGTCTTTCCCCATTGCTTGAACGAAGCTTCGAAGAATTCACGTCCGTAGCCAGTCGAACCTCTAAAGTTCATTTGCAATACGGCGTATCCGCGATTGGCCAAGAATTGAACTTCTGGGTTAAATCCCCAATTGTCCCTCGCCCACGGTCCGCCATGCGGATTAATCACGACAGGTAAGTTCTTCGCTTCCACACCTTTTGGTACAGTCAAATAGCCGTTGATCACCAATCCGTCTCGCGACTTGTACTGAATGCACTGCATTTCGCACAGATCGCCTTCACTCAACCACGGACTCACATCCTCAATTTTCGAAAGTTTGCCAGTGGCATCGCTGTACAGGTAGTATGCACCCAATGAGCGATCGCTGTACGTGCGAATGATGAATGTATCCTCGGCCTTGTTCATGCCTGTCAGGGCCAACTCATAACCGGGAAGCTCCTTGCTCAATTTATTGTAGCGCGCTTCAACTTCCTTGTCCAAGTATACCCAGTGTCTTTTGTCGGTGGTATAGCTTATAGTCGTGAGCACTTTTCTTTTTCTCGAATAGTTCAAAGAAGATACATCCACCTCGTCGTGCTCATAGAGAACTTCAACTTCTTTCCGTTCGCTAATACTATACTTAACCAATGCGTTTTTGTCTCGTCCGATATTCGAAGAGGCATACAGGTCTTTGTTGTCAAATGTGAAGAACAAAGGCGACATCGATTCTTTGAAATTGGTGGTCATCAATGTTTCCCATTCACTTTCCTCCGTTTCACGGTACAGAATACTATTGTTTACTCCGTCCGTGGTGAAGGCCATGCGCAATTTGCCATCGTGGTCGGTCATCCATCCTGAAATATTCCCAGGGTTCTCGGCCAACATGACCAATTCTCCCGTTACGATATTCAAGCGATAGGGATCGAAGATTTGTGGAACTCGTTTGTTGAGCCCTACTATTATATGGTCGTCGTCATTTTCAAGATCGTCGATGAATTGAGTTCGAACACCCTCAAAAGCCGTCAATGCCTTATAATTCTTCCCGTCCAAATCCACACCATAAACCGCGAAGTTCTCATCGCCACCGTTATCCTTCAAGTAAAGAATACGGTTGTCGTTGGCCCAAGCGTAACCTGCTATATCTCTGTCGGTTACCTCGGTAATTCGAGTTGCTTTTCCTTTTCCATCGGCCTGCTTCACAAACACGTTCATGCGGCTCTCGTATGGAGCTAGATATGAAAAGTGCTTTCCATCGGGCGATATTTGATAACTCGACTTCTCAGGGTTTTTGAAAAAATCTTCTACGGGATACTTCTTCACGGCTTTTGAACTTTGGGCACTTGTCGGGACACTCAATAGGAGGCATAGACAAGCGAGCGCAAAGGTGCTAATAATTGGTTTCATGTGCTTTGTTTTGGGGCCCTGAATATTTATTAGGGCGGGGTTCTCAGTTCAGACGAATTAAAACCAAAAATGCGTACAATCGTCGTTAAATTGGTTGAATGGCAAGTTGCGAGGATCGACGGAAAGCCAAAGCGAAGCGCCATTTGCCGAATGGCTGAGAAAACTATTTATTATCCTTGAGCTGCTGAATAAAGCCATCCAGTCGCTCCAAGGTAACATGCTCCATTACTACGATTTTGAGCCATTTGGCCTCGTGGTGATTGTCGGGAACAAGGGCGTAGTTTTTAGCAATATCGGCGGGAATGTCAGCTGCACGGAGCGTCACAATATTCGAATATTCGTTGCGGAAATACCCAATAGCCAACTGGTCCAAGCGATCGCACAGCCACGAAGTTCGTTGAATCAAAGTCGCGACTTTCTCCTGCCATCCGTAATAACCGTACATCATCAAAATCATCCATATCGAAATAGCATTGGCGCCCGACCGACTCCCTATTATCGTGCTGTCTTCTCCCTCGACATAGCTGGCTTCTTCAGTAACAGCGTACTTCATAAAACCCTTTCGCATGAGAAAAATTCCTGTTCCGTACGGTGCCTGGACCATCTTGTGGGCGTCCAGCGTAATCGATGAAATGTGCGGGTTTCTAAAATCTAGAGGGTTTTTAGCATGCGCAAATGGATATAGGAATCCACCATAAGCGGCGTCGACATGAATGAAAAATTTGCAGCCGGTTTCTTCGAGAACTTCAGTCAGAATGTGAATGTCATCCACCGACCCAAACATGGTCGTCATCATATTGGCCACCGCAATGAAGTACTTTTTACCGTTGGCCACACAGCTCTGAATTTCTTTCGTGAGCGATTCTTTGGTCCAATTTCGTTTCTCGCCCGATACGCTCATCGCATTCCAAGAAATGTTCAGCAAGTTGGCGGCCTTGGGCATAGAGTAGTGGCAGTCGCTTGAGCCAATGAGTTGAATTTCATTGTGTTGGGCGTTTAGTTCGAGCAAGAAGTAGTTGCGGTAGATCCATATGGCTTGCAGATTGGCCTCGGTACCTCCCGAAGCGACGTAGCCGTCAAACTGACCTTTCTCGCCACCCAAAATCTCCTCGGCGCACAAGCGAATAACTTCTCGTTCAATGGCCTGCGTTCCTGAAAAGTAGGACTCCGATTTGCCGAGCGTGTGGCAGCCTATGTGGTTGGGATTGTGCACCATAGTCGCCAAAAAAGGCGCGTTCTTCAAAAATGGTTCGTCCTGGTAAAAGACTTTTGAATCTAGGTGAGAAGCTGGCACGCCAAATACGTCATCCTTGTAAAAGTTGGCGTTTTGATCAATAGCATCAAATATCGTTTTGCGAATCTCAGCGTGTTCTAATTTCTTCCACATGTGCCTGTAAATTTTGCGCGAAGATCGGTAGATTAATTCCTACTACCTGATGAATTGCACAATGGGAAGGTTGATTTGTGTCAAGATTATACCAGCAACAATTAACTATTAATCAAACCCTGCAATTTTTCATCCTTGTTTCGGAGGTCTAGTCCGCCTTCAAGGACCGACTTCAAATTGGCCAAATAGAAAGTCCATCCTTCCATGCATCCCAAGTGGTAGCCCGTCTTTCCGGATTCGTCGGTCGGTATATTCGACTGCACCAATTCAACGATCGAACCGCCCTCATAACTCGAGATTTCAACGGCGACTACGCAACCTCCAGAGAACTCAAAACTAAACGCGTTCTTTCCGTTGTTGGACAGGATTTTTCGAGATTCTTGGACGTCGTCGCAATAGCCAAACCACTGCCACAGAAAAGTGTCTCCTTCCTGACATGGATCGTCTTCGGTCCGGGTGCCACTAGGTCCAGTAAAAATGGAGGTGCGCAAGAACCAAGAAACCAGACCTTTTTCGGTGGTCCAAGCGCGGTAAATTTCTTCCTCGGTTGCGCGTACAGAAATGCGCTTCGTAAATGTACTCCAATCGTATGCCATAGCCCGAATATACGGATGAAATTTGTTCCTCGAGTAAGCAACCCTTTCCCTATTAAAGAAGTCTAGTTATTAACTACAGTTTTGAACCTTATCTTAACCGATTCGCTTTGAGTACTTTTGTAATGAAATTGACGAAGTTCTGGATGCGTTTCATGGACTCGCTTGAAAAACGAATGGCTATCAAAAGTTTAAAATTTTCTATTGCTCTTCTTTGTGTATTAGCATTTCATGCAAATGTTATGTCGCAGTGCGAAGTCGACGCCGGTCCTGACGTGACCATTTGCGAAGGCGAAGCCGTTGTCCTCGGTGGCAGTCCAACTGTCATCAGTGGAGGGAATCCACAAGTTTCTTGGAACAACGGAGCAGCCGATGTTGATAATCCTACCGTAAGCCCCAACAACACAACCACCTACACAGTAACGCTTGATGCAAATGGCGGCTGCTCGGACACCGATCAAATTACGGTCACAGTTCTGGATGCCCCAAATGCTGCATTCAACTGGAGTAACGATGGCGATTGTGGTGGTACGCCTATTCAATTTACCAATCAAAGTACTGGAACTGGTCTCACCTACGAGTGGGATTTTGATGATCCATCTTCAGGTGGCTCGAATACGTCTACCCAAGTTAATCCGGTCCACACGTTTAATCCGGCTGGAAATGGTACGACAACTTTCGATGTGACTTTGACGGTCACCAATGACGATGGCTGTACCGATACGATAACTGAAACGGTGACCATTCAAGAAGCGCCAGATCCCGTTCTCATTGATCCAGTTTTTGACTTTGTTCAGTGCGATGGAAGTGCCACGTTTTCGATAAGTGTATTAGATGGCTCAACACCCGCAGCGAACACAAGTTATACGATCGATTGGGGTGACAATTCACCCGTATGGTCGGGGGGAAGTGCCCCCGTGCTTGTTGGCCATACCTACAACGGACTGGGAGTATGGGAACTCACCTACACAGTCGTTGGAAGCAATGGTTGTGTCTCCGTACAAGAAATTGATGTGGCCAATGTTACCAACCCGGCAATCGGTGCGGGAACGACGGGAAATACTACTGTGTGCGGACCAGTACAGCTCTGTTTTAACTTGAGTTTATACGAATCCAATCACGAATCGACAACCTATACCGTCAACTTCGGAGATGGCAGTCCGACTGAAACCTTCAATCACCCGCCCCCTGCGCAAGTTTGCCACACTTATACCAATTCTTCTTGTGCTGGCGGCGTGCCGTATGTTTTTAGTGTTATTGCCAACAATGTGTGCTCTTTTTCAGAGGGTACCATTTCGCCAATTGTCATTTATGCCCCGCCAACTGTAGGGTTTATTCCTGACCCTGTCCCTCAATGTGTGAATGTCCCCGTGACTTTCATCAACTTGTCGGAGATGGGGTATTACACCAATTGCACGGCCAACGGAACCTTTATTTGGAATTTTGGCGATGGATCGGGAGATGTAGTAGCGGTGACCAATTCAGATCAGTCGCATACTTACACCGATCCGGGAACCTATACGGTTTCACTTACGGCGTTCAATGCGTGCAACGTGGGGAATCCAGCCGTAATCACGCATGAGGTATGCATTGAAGAACCCCCCATAGTCGCGTTCGACGCCGATCCGACCACCAATTGTGTGCCCTTTATTCTCGAAACGACCAACAATAGCGCCGTGGGGAACGTGTGCAATATTGGCTATACGTGGGATTTGTATACCATTGATTTAGAGTGTACAGGCACGGCGCCCAATGCCCAATACGTCAACGGCACGAATTCAAATTCAGCCGAACCAGAAATCGAATTTCTTTCACCTGGCCAGTACCAATTGGAGCTTACCATGGTGAATTCATGCGGTATCTTTACCGATGTCCAAACCGTGATTGCCCAAGATATTCCAGAGATCGATGTCGATTTACTCCCAAATATTTGTGAAGGACAAGCCGTCTCTCCTTACGTGTACATGGAAGATTGTCTGGCTCCAATTCTCTCGACCGAATGGACCTTTGAACAAGGATCACCTGCCAGTTCGTCCAATGCCAATCCCGGTTCTGTGACCTACAACACCGCTGGAACGTGGGACGTGTCAATCGATGTTACCAACGCCTGCGGAACCGTTACCGATGGAACCACTGTTACTGTGGAGCCTGCGCCAGTTGTAAATATAGTTTCGTCCTTAGGACTTGATATTTGTGCGGGCCAGTCAACAGTACTTACAGCCGGTGGTGCCGTGACCTATACATGGGACTGGAACGGAACTTTGTCAACTACGAACGGACCAGTGACAACAGCGACACCTGGGGCGCAAACGACTTATACGATTACGGGATACAGCAGTGCTGGTTGCCCAGGCACGCAGTCGATTACGATCGACGTCAATACATTGCCTACAGTTGCTCCTTCGGCCGTTTTTGAAATATGTGCTGGTGATGATGTTCAGCTCGGACTGGATGTCAATGGCGGACTGCCTCCGTACAATACATATGGCTGGTCGCCTGGGGGAACTTTGGATCAAACAGATATTCCAAATCCAGTGGCCAATCCACTGGTGACTACAAACTATGACGTAGTCGTTACCGACGACAACGGCTGCCAAGGGTGGGGAATTGTACCTGTTACTGTCAATCAATTGCCTGTCGTCAATGCTGGGCCCGATGTAGTACTTTGTAACCAACCGGTGGGCGAACAATTAACTGGCTTCTCTCCGACACCCGGAGCCGGTGAAACGGGTGTATGGACTGGTCCGAACGTCACTGCTGGTGGAGTGTTTACACCTGCTGGTACGGGTACCTTTGATCTTACCTACACGTTTACGGATATTCATGGCTGCGTGAACCAAGATGTTGTTCAGGTAGAAGTTGTGGATCCAGCAACAGCCGATGCAGGAGCAGATTACACCTTTTGTGAAAGTGCGGTACTTGAATTGGTGACAGGAGTAACTCCAGGTGGAGTTTGGTCTGGACCCAATGTGGATGCTGCTGGTAACTTTACCGCCACTCCTGCCGGTCTTTATAATCTGACCTACAGCGTTGGAGGCGGCTCTTGCCTTTCTCAAGATTTTATAGTGGTTGAGGTTTACGAATTACCACTGGTCGACGTAGGTCTAGATGAAGTCCTTTGCGCTGGAGATAGCGTCCAAATGGACGCCCAAGTGAGCAACGGACTGTTGCCTTATACGGACATTTCTTGGACACCAGCGGGATCACTTTCCGCAACGGATATACTTGATCCATGGGCTTATGCCATAGCTACCGACGTATTCACCTTGGAAGTAACTGATTCACATGGCTGCATTGGTGTAGATCAAATGACCATGGATGTGAATGTGAGTCCGATCGTTGAGGCCGGACCAGACTTGGTGCTATGTAACCAACCTTTCGCCGAACAATTGACTGGATTCTCTCCAATTCCTGGAGCAGGGGAAACGGGAATTTGGACAGGAACGAATTTGGACGCTGGCGGACTGTTCACACCTTCTGGCGTAGGAACGTTCACGGCCATTTATACTTTCACCAATGCCATTGGTTGTGTTGGAGTAGACTCCCTTATTATCGACGTAATTGATCCTACTCAAGCCGACGCGGGTCCTGATTTTGGCATTTGTCTGAACGCAGATCCAGTGCAACTCGCACAACCGGGATCTTGGTCGGGAACAGATGTAAGTCCAACGGGCTTATTCACCCCAAATGCCGAAGGAACATTTACACTTACCCTTTCTCTTGGTTCGGGTACATGTGAAACTACCGACGATGTTGATGTAACGGTGTACACACTGCCTACCGCCGACGCCGGAGCCGATGCGACGATTTGTGAAGATGGTGCCGTTCAACTCGATGGCTCTGGTGTAAGTGATAACATGCCGATCACCGTTTACTCGTGGTCTGGTGGTACAGATTTAGACCAAACCGATGTCGCCGATCCATGGGCCGATCCAACTACCACACAAATCTATAACTTGACAGTTGTAGACAACGTCGGTTGCTCAGGCTCCGATCAAGTAACCGTCTTTGTGAATGGATTGCCAGTCGTTGAAGCTGGCCCAGATATTACTGTATGCGATCAACCGATCTCAGAAGTGCTTACTGGTTTCAGTCCGCTCCCAGGAGTTGGCGAGACAGGCGAGTGGACAGGAGTAGGTATTACCGATCCTGCAGGTGAGTTTACATCTCCAGGTATCGGAACGTATTGGGCCTACTACACATTCACCAATGTTGTAGGATGTGCCAACGTCGACTCAATTGAAATTACCGTTTTAGATCCAGTAGTTGCCGATGCAGGACTCGATCAAGTGATTTGTTTGAACAACGGTCTGTACCAATTGATTGGCTTCGATCCGCTTGTAAATATTACATGGTCGGGCACAGGAATCGTCGACGCCGATCTCGGAATCTTTGATCCGATGGTAAGCGGCGATGGAACGTTCACCCTCCTCCTCGAATTTGGATCGGGAACATGCTACACGTTCGATGAAATGGACATTACAGTTGATCCATTGCCAATTGTTGATACCGTAGTAGATGAGCTCATTTGTGGAAATGCCGGACTTACCGATTTGCCAGCAGCTTCTCCAGCAGGTGGAACTTGGGAAGGACCGGGAATAGTCGACGCCGTGGCAGGTACCTTTGATCCGACGATCGGCGAGGCGACCTATGAGGTATTCTATTGGTACACCGATCCAGCCACAGGTTGCGCCGATACCTCGTACACGGATGTTATTGTAGCCCCCGTGCCTACAGCCGATTTTACTCTTGCGCCAATGGGATGTACCGATGCCAATCTCGACATCGTCAACAATTCTATCGACGGCGATTCATACGTGTGGGATTTAGGTAACGCCGAATTCAACTACGACTTTGAGCCTTTGTACACATATCCCGATGAAGGGATTTATACCATCGAGCTTCTAGTGACAAATGTCCTTGGATGCCAAGACTCGCTATCAATAGATAATGAAATTATCGATCCACCTTCGCCAGCATTTGTGATCGACCCTACTGAAGGATGTGCTCCTCTACTCGTAACTTTTGAGAATAATTCAATCGGTCAGTACTTAACCTACGATTGGGATTTGGCAGTTGGAACGACAACCGATGAGACCCCAGCACCGCAAGTGTACCAGCAGGGTCCTGATGATTTGGACTACGTCGTTTCATTGATGGCGACCAACTTCTGTGGTTCTGTACTCGTAGTTGATACGATCACTGTATTCCCTCAGCCAGTGGCCGGTTTTGGAACCAACTTGGATGAATTCTGTTCGCCTTTCGAAGTGATCTTCAACAATATATCTGTAGGTAACCCTGATACCTGGGAATGGGATTTTGGCGACATGACTTCGAGCGACCTCGAAGAGCCTGGTTCGCATATCTATTTCACTGGAGACGAGCCTACAGATTACACGATTACCCTTATCACGACCAACGAATGTGGTATTGATACCGCGGAATATACGATCACGGTATTGCCAAACACAGTAACAGCATTTTTCAATACCAACGTGACTTCGGGCTGTGAGCCTTTGGAAGTTGAATTCACCGATTTCTCAGAAAATGGAACGGTCATTTCATATGAATTTGGCGACGACTCATTTACCAACGAGCCCAACCCGACCCACGTTTTCATGGAGTCTGGATTTTATACGATATACCAGTACGTAAACAACGGTTGTAGCTTCGATACCACCTCGATAACCATTGAGGTATTCGACTCGCCTAACTTGGCTTTTACGACGGATGTGCCGAATGTATGTGCCAATCAACCTGTGCAGTTCATCAACCAATCTGTGGATGTGAACAATGTGTTCTGGGATTTTGGAGATGGCAACACTTCAGGTGAGACCAATCCATTTCACGTGTACGAAGATGATGGAGGTGACTTTACAGTTACTCTTTCTGGAACGTCGATTTTCAACGAATGCGAAAGCACCATTCAACAAGATTTTACAGTGTTCAATGTGCCTGAGGCCGGCTTCACGATTGATGAGATTGTAGGCTGTAGTCCTTTCGATGTGCAATTCACGAATACGACCGATGGCGGATTCTTCTACGCTTGGAATTTCGGCGACGAGAATACCGACAATGGTATCAACCCGTCCAATACGTTCTACAATTTTACCGCCGATCCAGCTATCTATACGATCACGCTGGTCGCACAGAATTTTGAGTTGTGTGCCGATACTTTCCAAACGAATGTCATCGTATCACCAACTCCTATCGCCGATTTCGAGCTTTCACTGACCGAGAGCTGCTACTTCCCTCAACTGATTTCGATTGTGAACAATACCCAGTTTGCCAACGGCTACGACTGGGATTTCGGTTTGCTCGGCACGAGCACGGTTGTTCAGCCAGAAATCTTAATTGAAGGTGTAGGTACTTGGCCTATTTCGGTGAGTGCAACAAACTCTTTTGGATGTGAGAATTCACATGTTGATGAGGTCGTAATTCATCCGCTGCCAACCTTAGAGTTTGCGGTCGATGCACCTTCAGGTTGTATCAATCACGAAGCCAATTTTGTAAACTTCACCGAGGGGGCTATTGATTATCAATGGTATTTTGGCGACGGAGCAGCATCCAACGCCGATGATCCTTTTCACTTGTACACGGTTCCTGGAACTTACGATGTAACATTAATTGCTACGACCGACCAAGGCTGCGCCGATACATTGATGTTCGAAGAATACGTCCAAGCTTATCCATTGCCTTACTCGTCATTCTCTTTTTATCCTGAGAATCCGCATGTATGGACACCCGGAATTCAATTCGAAGACCAAAGCGCAGGAGGAGTAGTTAGCTGGATCTGGGATTTCGGAGACGGTAGTTTTGGCGGTGGTGCCAATCCATACCATACCTATGCCGATGCCGGAACGTATATCATAGAGCAGACTGTCTACAATGTATATGGATGCGAGGATGTTTCTACCAGATCAATTGAGGTGGATGATAAGTTCAACCTGTACGTGCCCAATACCTTTACCCCTGATGCCGACAACCACAACGAGTTCTTCCTCCCCCAAATGTCTGGAAAGGATTTAGTGGAATTTTATGAGTTCAAAATTTTCGATCGCTGGGGTATCAAGATCTTCGAGACCAACGATGTCGACGAACCCTGGGTAGGAGATTACATGGGCCGCGATGACTACTATGTGCAGGACGATGTGTTCGTTTGGCAAATCAAAGTGCGCCTCAGCAATGACGATGAGTCGAGGTATTATACAGGCCACGTAAATATGCTTCGTTAAGAAAATTATTAGTCCGACCCCAAGGTTTTCAATTTCATCTGCGTGTTTGGTTGTATAAACTAAAATCAACTGAAATGAAAAAACAATACTTATTACTTCTCGCTCTTTTTGCCGTGGTATCTTTGAATGCCCAACTTTCAACAGTGTCTATTGAATTAGTGTATTCTGATGATGGTACTATTGAAGGTTATCCTGAAGGGTTCAATACATGGCGAGTATATGCCCATTTTGATGGCGCCGATGATGTCTTAAGCGGTTGCTATGCTGTGCAGGGCGGACAACCTTTGGTGCTTGGAAGTTCTACGAATCAAATCTGGAATGCGGCTTTTGGCGGCGTCTCTCGCGATGATATCAGTGATATTGTAGTACAGCAATTCCCAGCTGTAGCCTACGATTCGTATGTGGCCGTTGGCGCCGGATCGGATGCTCCAGGATCTGTTCAGTATATAGCTTCTTCTCCGCAAACTGTTTTTCAAGATAAATTACACGTTTCTGGATCGGAAGATGAAATGGATACAAATTTGGAAATCGAAGACGGCATGTGGTTTAGCTTTATCGGTGATGTAGATGCCGTTGCTTCAGGTGCTGAAAATGAAGTGCTTATTGCGCAAATTACAACCGATGGCGATATCGATGTGTGCATGAATTTTCAAGTTTTCCCTGGCGGACAAGCCGGAGATCTGACGATGTATGACAACTTTTGTGAGACTGCTCAGGCGCCAGTTGGTGTCGATGAGGTCGCTAAAGTGGATTTCCAAGTCTATCCAAACCCAGCTTCAGATATTGCCGTAGTTTCTTATTTAAATGATGGAAGCATCGGTGGTCAGCTTGAAGTTGTTGACTTAAGTGGACGTGTAGTTTGGACTACTAAAATGAACACCGAACGCACCATTATCGACGTATCAACATTTGCCGAAGGCTTATACCTTTTGAGATTGAAAGATCAACAAGGGAATGCAATACACGTGGAGAAACTTTTAGTCGACTGAGACTAATTAAGTGCAACTAAGAGCTTCAGGCGTCCATCGTCTGGAGCTTTTTTATGCCTCAATTTTCGTGGTATAGTTCTCTATGATTAGCTTTTCAAGCAAATGACCTTACTTCTTTCCAACAACGTATTCCAGCTTCTCGATTTCCACCCGTGACTTAAATACTCCAAAGGCTACCAAAGCAATGCCATTATCGAGTTCCAATACGGTTCCCCGTTCCTTTCCAGCAAGTAATTTGACGGTAGTGCCGACAGTGATTTTATCCAGGTTCTTCTTCCGATTCAGCTTGACGGTCTTCTTCTTCTGAATCTTCTCCTTGATCTTGGCTTTGATCTTGATTTCCTCCGTTCTGCCTTTCTCTATTCCCAAAAAGTTTCTCAACTCAGCTAGTAGTGCCTTGTTGTTTCCTCGTGTACTGTAGTCGTTGATGAATTTTTGCAGTTTCTTTCCAAGCGTCAACAAGTCGTTGTTCTTGTCAACCATCTTCTGCTGAGTCGCCAATCGCTCTTCATACTTACTCCTTAGTTTCTCAAATTCAACTCGGGCATCTTCCGCCTTTTTCTCCCGATTGATCATTTCACCATTGAGCTTGGATACCTTGCCTTTTTCCTTTTGCAAGTCGGCGATGAGTTGATCCAAGTTTACTTTGCGGTCATCGAGCTTCCCTTTGGCCTTTTCAATCAAGTCGACCGAGATTCCGTTTATTTCAGCTACCTCGAATGTGAAGGAACTACCGGGCTGACCGATAGACAACTCAAAAAGTGGTTCAAGCGACTCCCTATCAAACAACATGCAGCCATTCACCGCATTCTGCAGTTGAGCGGCTTTGGTCTTAATATTGGTGTAGTGGGTTGTGATAACACCAAACGGTTTCTTCGAATACAGCTCTTCAAAGAATACTTCCGCCAAAGCCCCACCCAAATCCGGGTCCGAACCAGTGCCAAATTCGTCGAGTAAAAGCAAGGTCTTGCGATTCGAAATTTCCAAGAACCCCTTCATGCGCTTCAAGCGATAGCTATAGGTGCTCAGTTGGTTTTCAATACTCTGGTTGTCTCCAATGTCGGTGAGGATAGCGTGGAAATAACTCATGGTACTCGTAGGGTCGCAAGGAACTAAAAGTCCGCTCTGCAACATCAATTGAAGCAATCCCACCGTCTTCAAGGTGATACTCTTTCCTCCAGCATTCGGCCCGGAAATAACTAATATCCGACTGAATTTGTCCAACTTGATGGTTTGCGGAATGGTCTTCTTTTTCGCTCGTTGATTGGCCAAAAGTAACAGAGGGTGGTAAGCATCCACCAATAGAATCTGAGGGTCTTGAGAAAGCACCGGGAGATCGGCCTTGAGCAACTGGGCAAGGCGTGCTTTGGCTTGAAGTATGTCAAACTCAACCAAGATCGCCTGATAGGACTGCAAAGCAGGTCGGTACTCCATCAATTTCCCAGTAAGCTCCTGCAAAATCCGTCGAATTTCTCGTTGCTCGTCATCGGCAAGCTGCTCCAATTCGAAGTTCAGCTCAATATTTGCCGAAGGCTCAATAAAAGTCCAATTACCTGTCTTTGATGAACCTAGAATATGTCCTTTTACTTTGCGTTTATGTCCGCTTAAAACCGAAAGTACACGTCGTTCACCAACAAATGCCTCGGTCGTTTCAGCAAGCCATCCCTGCGATTTGAGGTCGCGGGCAACACGATTGAAATTCCGATTTATCTGCTTCCTTACAGTATCCATCGCCGCCCTTACTTCGGCGAGGAATGGAGAGGCTGTGTTTCTTATTTTTCCCTTGTCGTCGATTACTTTGACGATCAACTGGACCAGCTTAGGGTTCTTTTCTACATGATTTATTCGCTCACGCAAATGCGGGTAAGAGACCTTGTCAACTTGGTGGAAAAAGTCAATTACTTCGTGCGCCAATAATGTGAGTCGGAGAATATTTTGAATTCCCTCAACCGTTAAAGTTGATCCCTTGAGTTTTAGTAGCTCAAGCTCCTTTGGGATTTCGTCAAATTCAATGCGTGGAAAACCTTGGCCTTCTTCGCGAATAGAGAGAAATTCACGCGCCTCTTTCAATCGCGTCTCGCATTCCTTCATCGTCGAAAGTGGCGAGAGCTGAGCCATATACGCACGCGCAGAATCACCATAACTGAATTCCTGCAGCATGGAAGTTATAGCGTCAAATTCAAGATCGCTAAGCGCTTGTTGGTCGAAGGTGAATGGCATAAGCGGTGCAAAAATACAAACAATGTAGCTGACGAGGTGAGCTGCTATAATGGCAGACGAAAATGCCTATTTATTAGCTTGCCTTACTATGCGGGTAGACTTGATTCCGTATTTGAATAAGGTAACGTCTTCTTCAATATGGAAGTCCATTTTAAGGTAAAATTCAACGGGTGATCTATAGCTCTGTCCATCGAACAGCAATTGATTTTTGTCGGTAACCACCCAGCCATATACCTGCTCATCACGCGGAAGGAGGTCCATCAATTGTGTTCCTATGCCCATACCTTGATTTTGACGGGAAATGATGATGGCAAACCAGATGTCCTGCTCACGATGAAAACGAACCAGCCAACCCATGACGTTTTTCTGACCGTCTTTGACTAAAGCATGTTCGGCCGCATGAAGGGAGCCTAAGTAGCTCTCTAGACTTAGCAGATTTTCATGCACAAGCTGCACAGGGTATTCGGCATTCCAAAGCCGCAAAATTCCTATTTTGTCTGCCTTGGTAAGTCGATGTTTGAGCTCAAATTTCATGAAGGGTTCATTCTGGACTCAAGATAGGGAATCACAGAATCAAATTCAGACGAATCGAACCAGGTTGTTGGTTGTTTTTTGAACCAGGTCAACTGGCGCTTCGCAAAGTTTCGGGTGTTCTTCTTTATACGTTCAACAGCCTCTTCCAAAGCAATATCACCGTCGATGAATTCAAAGATCTCACGATATCCCACCGTTTTCAAGGCATTTTCTTCCCGCTTAGACACGAGTGATTTCACCTCATTTACCAATCCAGCTTCGAGCATCTGATCGACCCGTGTATTTATCCGATCGTAAATCAATTGACGCTCGGCCGTCAACCCAATCGTAATCACTTCGAACGGGCGCTGCTTGACTTGTTCCTTGTGAAAAGATGAAAAGGGACGACCACTGGTCAAACAAACTTCCAAAGCTCGAACCACACGTTGCGTATTCATGTGGTCCATTTGCTCATACCCAATCGGATCGAGCTCTTTAAGCTGCTCTTGCAAAGGCGCAAGTCCATCCGTATTCAATTTCGTCATCAATTGTCGACGCAAGGCTATGTCGGCCGGCATGTCATCAAGGCCCAAACACACGGCGTTTACATACAGACCACTCCCACCAACCATGACAACGATGTCTTTGGTTTGATGAATTTCCCTGATTTTCGCCAAAGCATCTCGTTCAAAATCACCGGCAGAATAAAGTTGGTCCACAGGCAGGAAATCAACAAAATGATGGGGAGCATTTGAAAGTTCTTCTTCTGAAGGCTTGGCCGTACCTATCGACATGTCCTTGTAAAACTGTCGGGAGTCGGCCGATATGATTTCGGTTTGAAAGTGATTGGCTACGGATATGGCCAATGCAGTTTTTCCAATGGCCGTGGGACCTACAATAGAGATGAGTTTCTTGGGGAGCGACATTAGTATTCCTCCTTCCAGTCGTCTAGATTCTCGAATTCATCCTCTCCCTCGTCGTCCATATCATTCAGGTAGGCATCTATTTCTGGATCACCAGTGAGATCGGCTTTTTTGTCTTTTTTATCGCCCTCTTCATCAAGAAAATCAAAGTCTGCACCAAAATCTATTTCTTTCTCTTCGATTTTTGGAGCCTCGCCGTAGGCCATCGTAACCCTCGGATAGAGCGTGGAAGGAGCCGATTTCTTAATTTCTTGCAGTTCGATGTAAAAGCACCACATGCGCAAGAAATCGTATACGTAGACCAGTTTCTCGTCGGGCTTCGAAATCTTTGTATTTAGCACAACTGATGCCATTCCATCGCCAATGCCTGCATCGAGTTCACCCATGTCCATCAATGGAATTTCGTCACCTCGATCCCATGTTTCGTTGCTCATGTAAAAGGAAGCCATTTCACCTGGCTCCCAATCAAATGCACGTAGAATCGACTCGTGAAGATCAAGGAAGGTTCCTGTTGTCTCTATTTCGATATCACGAAAGATGTCCTCTTCCGTGTCTATGATTATGCGAAATTTAAAGATATTCATCGATGCAAGAATTGAACTGCAAAGCTAGTAAGAGTGGTGCTGAACAACTAGAAAATTACCACAAGATTCAACTCAATCTTGATTTTTCGTTGAACTTTTTCTCCCAAACTGAGATTGTCGTAGAACTTTCCTGCTCCTGCGTGCAGACCATGATCACCAAAATACCATCCTGCCAGTCCTTCGACATGCAGCTTATGTGCATCGCACCCGGATCGAAAACCTGTGCCTAGTCCGTATCTCAAAGTCTGGTACCTGTTGGTTTCTATCGTAGGATCATCAAAGGCATACCCTTCAGCTGTTTGTGAAATTCCGCTTTGCTCTTCCTCTTTGTAGGTGTTGAGGTGAGTGAACGAGCTTAAAAACCAGCCATAAGGCCCGGGATATTTGAAGCTGAAATATTTCCGCACCGATGCCTCTAGCCCCATGCCTCGCACAACATAGGTGTCGATCGAAGAACTTGGCGAATCACTTGAACGATGCACATATCGACCTCCGTCGATGTTCAAGTTGTATCCCCAGGAACTGGAATCTGCGGAATACTCATAGCCGAGCATGAAAATAGGATCTTGCGTGAGGAGATAATTGGCGTTTACACGCACGCCATGCTGTTGCCCAGAGGCAATAGACGAAAATAGCAGGAGGACGAGCCCCAGCAGTAAATTCGGATTCATAATAAGGTCAAAAGTTAGGTTAGCCCCGTAAAGATACGAATTTTAGATCGATCGCTCTATTCCTTGTAGGCTAATAGAACCGTGGCTAGCGTGGTAAAGGACTTTGTTGTTGCTCAATAAAATGAGCTGGGGTGATTGATGTTCGACTCCCGTTTTGCTAGCTATAGCGTCACTTACATCGCGATGTTGGATCAAGTCCAGGAAATAAGGCTTTACCCGTTCGTCAGAAAAATCCCACGTCATTTCAAGCTGCTTCCGAGCCATAAAACTAACCGAACAGCGAGTGCTATGTTTGAAAATGGCGATTGGCATGTCGTCAGATTTTGCCAAGGCACTTTCTAATTCTGCGATTGAGGTAAGTATTGTCCAGTTCATAATTTCGAAGCTAAGTTAGGTCTAAAATAGCTAGTTTTGCGCCAAATTTGATCCAAATGGACACTCGCATAATTAAAATCGCTGTTGCCGCCGCCGCCTTGGCCTATACAGTATATAGTTTTATCAATGGGCGCTGGGGAATAGGTATCGCCATGATCCTTGTTACCGCCGCTCTAGTTTTGGTCACTTTGCGGAGCATGCGCTTGATCTGGGCCTTTCTGCAGTTGAGACAACAAAAATTCGATAAGTGCTCAGGGATTCTGGCCAAAATCAATCCCGATAAGCTCTGGAAATCACAGAAGGCCTACTATCATTACCTGCAAGGGACTGTTTTATTGCAGACGAACAACATCACCGGTTCGGAGAAGATGTTTAAAAAGGCGCTGAATATTGGACTTCGAGCCGCACATGACCGAGCTGGATCTAAATTGAACTTGGCCATGATTGCAATGGCCAAACAAAAGAAGAAAGAAGCCCAAATGCTGATTGCCGAAGCCAAAAAGATAGATACCAAAGGTGTTTTGGCGGCCGATATCAAGCAAGTGGAAAAAATGATGAAGGCACCACCTAAAGTGATTCGTCAGCAAAGACGTTAAGCATCTAAATTACTGGTCTTGGTGGACTGAGGATTTCTGAATTTTCTGGAGTTTACCCATCAATTGCAGACTTTTCTTATGCAAGTCGCGGGAGAGTTGATCGTAGTGTTTGTCTAGATCAGGAGTACCTTTCCTGTGATTATGAGCATCAATCTTAATGGTCATATAATTGATCTCATCCGTGGCCTCTTTAATCAATTTATTCAACTCATCACTGCTTTGTGGATGGTGAATTAGGTGACGAAAACACTGTTCAATCACATCATTGAGAAGTGTATGTACGGCAGATTTTAGCTGGACACGGTTTGTAGGCATACAGATCAGAATTTAGTTAGCGGGCAAAGTAATATAGCATTAAATTCTGAAAATCCGAAATTTGCCGACTGATCTGCTAAGACCCAAGCTTAGTTGATTGAAAATGGAAGTTCGTCGAAAGGCCGAAAGTCATTTGCCTTTAGGCGTGAAAAAGCCGAGAATTCAACTAGTAATCGAGCAAGGCTTGAACCGCTTCACCTAACCTTTTCTTCGCTAAAAAGTTTTCCTCCAATGCACCTGCAAATGGAACAGGTGTGTCCAAACTAGCAACACGCTTCACCGGGGCGTCCAGTTCTTCAAAGCAATGTTCATGTATCAACGCACTGATCTCGCCACCAATACCTCCAGTCATACAATCTTCGTGCAAAACAATGACTTTTCCCGTCTTTCGAGCAGAGGTTAAAATCGCCTCTAGATCGAGTGGTGCAAGCGTCCGCAAGTCTAATAGGTCGGCGTCCAAGGCATGCTCGTCGATGTACTCCAAGGCCCAATGAACTCCCAATCCGTAAGTGATAATGGAAATCGAATTTCCCGTTCTGCGCAGGGCGGCTTTTCCAAATTCAATGGTGTAGTAGTCTTCACATACTTCTTCTTGCAGACTCCTATATAGATACTTGTGCTCAAAGAATAAAACAGGGTTCGGATCCTCAAATGATCGACATAACAAACCTTTAGCATCCGATGGAAATGCGGGATAGGCAATGCGCAAACCAGGCGTGTGAAAGAACCAAGCTTCATTGCTTTGACTGTGAAAGGGACCAGCTCCAACTCCTGCGCCTGTTGGCATCCGCACAACTACGTCGGCATTTTGCTGCCAGCGATAGTGAATCTTTGCTAGGTTATTGATGATTTGGTTGAAGCCGCACGTGACGAAATCGGCAAATTGCATCTCTACCATCGCCTTGTATCCTGTCATGGAAAGCCCCAAGGCCGTTCCCACAATGGCCGATTCGCAAAGCGGGGTATTTCGCACTCGCCCTGAACCAAATTGGTCCAGAAATCCGTCGGTAACCTTAAAGACACCACCGTAGTCGGCAATATCCTGCCCCATCAAGACGAGGTTGTCATGCTTTTCCATCGATTGCTTCAATCCAGAATGAATAGCATCAATGAACCTCATTTCAGATTTCTTTGACGATGGCTCAACAATCGGTACATTGAAGTCCTGGAACATAAAATCTAGCTCCGCCTGTGTGTCGGCCTCAACAGCAGGTAATGCCAATGACTCTTTGAGCTCTTCTGCTATATGTTGTTTTATTTCTTCGCGAATCTGGGTAACCATCGATGTGTCGATAATCCCTTGATCCAACAAGTAGCGTTCGAAATTATCAACGGGGTCTTTAACTTCCCAAGCTTCTATCAAGCCCTCTGGATAATACTTGGTGCCAGATGCCTCTTCATGTCCTCTCCTACGGAATGTCATGAACTCCATCAGGATCGGTCGAGGGTTGTCGCGAATAGAAGCAGCTGCCTTGGTAACCGCCTCAAAAACTTCTAATATATTGTTTCCATCAACTTGAATAGCGTCCTCAGAAGGAATGCCATAGCCTATCGCTTTGTCGATAAATTGCTTGCATCTGAATTGCTGCGACGACGGTGTTGAAAGCCCCCACGAATTGTTCTCAATTCCAATAATCACAGGAAGCTGCCACACAGCAGCAACGTTGACAGATTCATGGAAGTCCCCCTCGCTAGCTCCACCGTCGCCCGTAAAAACGAAGGTGGCTTTTTTATTCTTCGAAAGTTTATGCGCCAAAGCGATACCGTCTGCAATACCGAGTTGCGGACCCAAGTGGGATATCATTCCCACTATATGATGCTCCCTACTTCCAAAGTGAAATGAGCGGTCGTGGCCGTGTGTGAATCCAGCTTCTTTCCCTTGGAATTGAGCAAACAATCGCTTGAGCGGAATGTTACGAGAAACGAAGATTCCCAAGTTTCTATGCATCGGAAGAATGAATTCATCTTCCTCCAATGCCTTGGCTACGCCAACAGAAATTGCTTCCTGTCCAATACCCGAAAACCACTTGGATATTTTACCTTGTCGGAGCTGACTAAGCATTTTTTCCTCTATCAAACGAGGTAGTAATAAGGCTCGATACAAATCTACCAAGGTCTCTTGGCTATGTGACTTTGAATCGAATTCAATAGGGGTTAATTGCTCGGTCATACTTGTAAAATTGACGGCAAAAGTACAACTTTCGATGGCGATACCTATGCGCAGACAGGCAATTTTCAGGATATATATGGACTGCTGGGAATTAGTGATCGTCAAGTCAAATACAATGTTGAAATCATTTAATTTTCAACGAATTCGACTAGAATTGAAATCATAGTTTTGCAGTGTGCCAGCATACATCGAAATAGCAGTACTTCCCGAAGAAGTGGATAATCGTGACTTACTTGAACGCGCAGTCCGAAAAAAGACTCCACGTGATCTACAAGGATTTATCGATTTCAGAGTCAATAAACGTTCAATCGACGCGCGGAGAAAGCCTATCGTCTATCGCTTGCGAATGGAATTACTATTGGAAGGAGAAGTGTGGACTTCAGTCCCTACCCGAGTTTATCAAGATGTGCGCAATGCCCCCGAAATGGCCATCATTGGAATGGGGCCTGCCGGAATGTTTGCCGCACTGGCTTGTCTTGAAATGGGAGTTAAACCCGTCATCTACGAACGCGGAAAAGAAATTCGGTCTAGAAGACGAGACCTCGTAAAGATCACACGTGACGAGGGTGTCAACGCCGATAGCAATTATTGTTTCGGTGAGGGAGGAGCAGGGACTTTTTCCGACGGGAAGTTATATACCCGCTCGAAGAAAAGAGGAGATGTTCTGCGCACCCTGGAAACATTGGTCCAGCACGGTGCCAAGCGCGATATTCTCGTCGATGCCCATCCCCATATTGGCACCAATAAGCTGCCTGAAATTATCGAGGATATGCGTGAGACAATTCTCTCGCATGGCGGTCAGATTCATTTTAACGCAAGAGTTACTGATTTTGAAGTTTCTAATGGAGGGTTAAAGGCTGTTCATGTTGGCAATAAGCGCTACGAACATGCGTATCTGGTTCTGGCAACCGGACATAGCGCAAGAGATATATTTGACATTCTAAAGGCCAATATGCTGGCCATGGAGTTCAAGTCCTTTGCCTTGGGCTGCAGAATTGAACATCCCCAAGAACTCATCGACAACATTCAATACCATTGTAAAACGAGAGGCGATTTCTTGCCTCCCGCGGCTTATTCCTTAGTTCAACAGGTCAATGGTCGAGGGGTATACTCGTTTTGTATGTGCCCAGGTGGAATCATTGCGCCATGTGCTACCGACAATGGAGAAGTCGTGACCAATGGCTGGTCACCTTCCAAAAGAAACAATCCCTTTGCCAATTCTGGTATCGTTACAGAGGTGAGGTGGGAGGATGTCGAAAATTGGCAAGACCACGGCGCACTTGCCGGTGTGGAATTCCAAAAACATGTCGAAAAATCGTGCTGGGAACATGCCGGTCAGTCACAACTAGCGCCTGCCCAAAGAATGATCGATTTTATCGAAAAACGAAAGTCTGTCGATTTGCCTCCATGCTCGTACAAACCGGGCGTTACGAGTGTTGACCTAAATGAGGTTTTGCCCGGTTTTATCTCCGAGGCAATTCGAGAAGCATTGCTTTCTTTTGGTAAGAAAATGCCGGGATATTTGACCAATGAAGCAATCCTCGTAGCTCCTGAATCGCGGACGTCATGTCCGGTGCGCATACCTCGTGATAAAGAATCACTCGAGCATCCCGATGTGCGTGGATTCTACCCTTGTGGTGAAGGAGCAGGCTATGCCGGCGGTATCATCTCTGCGGCAATTGACGGGGAAAAAGTAGCGCGCAAATGTGTTGAACAAATGCGCGCCGTTGGTTTGGTTTAGTGTTAAGGAGAAATCTTCCGACCCTAGTCGGTGCCGCTATTTAAAATCTTTGTTGCTTCTTCCAGTGAAATGATCTTTTCGCCAAATCGACCCTGGCCTTGTGCCGAATCAAGTCCCTTTGACTTCGCCTGCTCCAACGAACTTTGCATTTCAGCGGCCGTGGAGAATTGGCCAAAGTAGTAGCTTATCGTTCCATCATCTTGTCGAATAGGTCGAACATTTCCTAGCTCTAAATATTTGTCCAAGGTTTCTGTTGGAATTTCGTCTGCATAACTTCCCAAAAGGATCGTAAACGTGATGCTTTCCTTATCGATGGAGTGGTTGACTTCATCATGCGTCAAGTCTTGTGCTCCTTCTCGCACGGTCATTCCGGCTTCGGCAAGTGTAATTCTTTGTCCGTCTCGGTAAGCTGCTACAAAAGCACCCTCGAATCCCTGCATCAGCAATTCAATTTTTCGTTGTGCCGCGTCGTGCATATTGTCGTATGAACCCGTGTTGTATCGCGTCAATCCATCCTGACCAGTCAGCTTGACTACGTCGTTGATGTCGGCAAATATGTCTTGTGACAAGGGGTATCGATACGCGCCTATTTGAACTCTAAATGTTGTTCCAGCTTCAAACGCAGGACTAGCGACCGTGTTGTTTTCCATTTGTGTGCGCACGACTTCAGCCGCTTCGCTCACGTCTACCATACTCGATCCTTCTTGCTGCATCACTTGTCCGCCTATTCCCTGTTCTTCAAGGTCCATTTGACGCTGAACAGCTTCTGGCAAATTGTCGTAATCTCCAATCAAGTATACGCTTTCATCTCCCTGAGTCCACGATTTCACGTCTTTGTAGGAGAGAAGCAGGTTGATCTCAGCTTGAGTCAAACCACCTTCATTACTCTCAACTTGCACGCTGTACGAATTTGACCAATGCGATGGGTCCGATTCCACTTTTACGTAGTCTTCTTTCCAAACGGTGTTTTCCCACGGAATACTGTCGGTCCACAACAAATACTTGTGATGAAATTCTTCGTCGGAAACAGTCTCACCGTCGGCATTCACCCATGCTCCACTTGCCGAATTCGGCTCCGAGTCAAGGTAATCAGGTACGCCATCTCCATCTTTGTCCAAGGCAACTCCATGGGCATCGACAGCAACGCCTTCAGGTGTGTTTGTCTCTTTGTCGATAAAGTCGTTCACTCCATCCTTGTCGCCATCTTCATCGATAACGAGGTATTCCAATTCTCCTTCTTCATTTACAAACTGCATAGGTTGGGCATTCGGAAGATTTTTTGGAGTAATATTTAAGTCGTAGGTGAGTGTCGCTGAGGTAAAAAGAAATCGATCATTCTTAGCATCTCCCTTACGCGATCCTTCTCCTGCCATCGATACATTGTCGACCAAATCGGTAAATGTCCAATGCAGTTCAGTGCCAAAACGAAGCTTAAATCGATCGGTTAAGAGCATTTGTGCACCGATACCCACCGGGATACTCCAACTGCGATCGGCGTATTTACCCAGACCGTCAAGATCCAAATCTCGTAAGTCTGTTTCGTAGTGATAGTCACGATTCAAGATCGATGCCGATTCAGCGTCTTTGTGGTTTTCCGGTAAGTCGCGAATGGATCCGTCAGACCAGTAGTTGTAATGCGCGCCATTGGCTGCGTACAAATCGGTCTTCGATAAAAATTCGAATGATTCAATTCCCACCGATAGATAAGGTTGGATCTTGGTCCTGGCCGGAATGAAATTGCTGAAATTGTATTCTATATCGGCTCCCAATGAACGGATTTCCGTCTTGAAGTTGAGGTGCCTGTCGGTCGTGTATTCGTTGACCTCGAAGTTGCCAAACAAACTGAAGACTCGCACATCTAAGTAGGAGGTGAGTTCGTTGGTCACGCTCAAGCGCCAAGCAGCACCGGCAGTTCCGATATTATAACCTTTGTTGTCTTGGCCTACTTCTCCCATGAAATAGAATGTGCCCAAGCCAACGCCAACGCGTGGTTTGAGTTTTACGGGCGGAACGTAGAAGTCATCTTCCATTTCCTGAGGCTGGGCTGTCATTGTCGAGTCATATTGCGCCGAAGCGAAAGAACCGATGAATAAACATGCCACTAATGTGAATAGCGAACGTAGCATAGCATTGTTTTCTAATGCTCCTCTTTACGCGTTCACTTCCCGAAGGTTACATTTGAACTTCCCGGCCGATAAGGTCTGCAAGTTCTTGGCCTACCAAACTACCCAGCGCCACACCCATACCACCAAGGCGAATTCCACAGAACACGCGGGAAGAAATTTTTTGGCAGATATAACTCTTACTAGCGCCAATCCCCATAATGCCCGACCAACTATAATCAATCGTGAAGGGTGTGTCTGGAAGTAATTTGGATGAAATAAAATCGTAAATGGTCCTCTGTACATTGTCGGTCAACTCCATCGCATCCGTGCGTTCCTGATCTCTGAATAAATGACGAAAACCACCAATCAATAGGCGATCCTCAACATTTCGAAAGTATACATAGCCTTCTTGAACATGAAAAGTTCCCTTGATCGGCATGTTCGGAATAGGGGAGGTGACTACAACTTGGTTTCTGGCTGGTTCTATTTTAGCCGCTGGCAAATGATGCTTGGCAAATCCGTTGGTGCATAGGGCGAGGTAGCGTGTTTCAAGCCTGCCGTAATCGGTCGTAACAAGGACAGATTGCTCGTTTTCTTCAAACGATTCCAATTTCAGACCATTGATGATTTGTATGTCAGCCTCCGCTACTTTCTTCAGTAGGGCTTGGATCATTTTTCCCGTATCAATCGATCCCTCCATATGATTGAATATCGCATAGGGAAAGGTATCTCGACCAAAACGATCGCCAGCCGAATTATCGGTGTAAGGCTCGCCTCCAATTAAACTTTTTAAGCCATTATTTAAATAGGGAATAGCATCCCGACAAGTCTCATACAAGGCCCGCTGGTCTGATGAGAACAACTCTTGCCCTCCACATGGATCAAAGCCAATTTGCTCGTCGCCAAGCATGTTTCGCAATGCTTTAAGTCCGTCCCAACGTTTTTTAACAAGTGCAAATACCTCGGCCTCGGGCATCGTTTTGAGGTCGTCGAGAAGTTCGCTCACACTTCCGAAACAAGCAAAACCCGCGTTCTTGCTACTAGCCCCATTGGGTAAAGCGCCCCGTTCGATGACGACAACATGCTTTTCAGGGGCTTGTTCTTTTATTTTAAGGGCCGTATTAAGCCCTACAAGTCCCGAGCCTACAACTAAATAGTCTATATTTCGTAGGAAAGCATCGTGCTCCCAATAACTAAAATTCATATTTTTACGTTTTGAGGGGACATACCCCTTGAAACTGCATTGAAGATTTAACATGTTCCAAGGACATAAGCCAAATATGGGTCAATTTTTTAAAGTTGTTCTTTCTGCTGCTCTTGTATTTCTATTTAGCCTTGTGGTTTCCGCACAGGACGAACTCCGTGTGGGTGGTTCTGTCAAGGATGCCGCGTCGATGAAAAAGAAGGAAAACGTGACCGTGACCGTTTATCAAAATGGCTCCGTTTTCGATTCGTACACCACTTCAAGTAATGGTAGGTATGAATTTGAACTACCTCTCGGCATGAATTACTCGTTCAAGTTTTCAAGTGAAGACTTCTTGGCTAAATCTATCAATGTTGATACCCGAAATATACCTGATGAAGACAAGGCTGGTGGGTTTGATATGGATATGGATGTGTCCCTATTTGCTTACGTTGAAGGCTTTGATAAATCCATTCTTGATCAGCCCATTGGAAAGGCTAAGTTCGATCCAGTGAAGAATTCCATTGAGTATGATTTCGATTACACGGCAAAAATAACCCAACTCATCAACGAAGAATTCGAGCGCCTCGAAGGAATGGCTGAGGAGATGGAGAAAATGAGGGCCGAGTTCGATGAACTAGTTCTAAAAGGCGATCAAAAAATGACCCAAGAGAAGTTCGGCGACGCGGTGGCGAAGTACGAGGAGGCTTTGCGAATTTTTCCAGATGATGAGCCTGCGCAAACCAAGCTAGCCGCTGCTCAGGCCAAATTTGACGAACAAAATGCCTTGGCTGAACGTGAGAAGGATTATCTCATGCACATGTCCAACGGCGAGAAGAAGATCAAAAGCGAAGACTATACGGCTGCGCTAGAATCATTCGAAGCCGCCCTGGATATCAAGCCCGAAGAAAAACTACCGAAAGACAAGATTGCTCAAGTCAAGGAATTGATGGCTGGCCTCGTTGATCAGGAAAAGTACGATTCCCTCATGGCCGAGGCAGATGATTACTTCGGTTCCGAAGATTATGCACTCGCTATTGAAAAGTATGAGGCTGCATCCAAAGTTAAGCCGGATGAAAAGCTTCCCCGGGACAAAAAACTTGAGGCTCAACGTCTGCTTGATGCCCTGCTAGCCGGCGAACAAGCTGAGGCCGATAAGCTGAAAAAATACGAAGACCTCCTTGCCCTAGGAGAACGAAATTTAAAGGACGAAAACTACGAAGTAGCTCGAAGGAACTATGTAGATGCCGGCGATATTTATCCCGATGAGCGCCTTCCACAAGATAAAATTGAAGAGATAGATGATATTCTCGCGAAGATGGCAGCGAATGCTGATGCCAATGAAAAAGCAGCTGCGGATAACGCAGAACGCGAGCGGATAGACAAGGAATACGCGGCCTTGATCGATAGCGCCAATGAAAAATTTGATGCCGAGACCCTGGAATTGGCGAGAGAAGATTATGTGGCTGCGCTAGAGTTAAAACCGAACGAGAAATATCCTAAAGGACGAATTACACGAATTGACGAACTTCTGGCGAAGGCTAAGGAGGCCGAAGAGGATGTCGCCAACAATGAATTGGCCGAAAAAATGCGAGAGGCAGATGAACAAGCGGCCAAGGATAAGGCCGAGCGTGAAAGACTCGCCGAAGAAGAAAGACAACGCCGAATTGCCGAAGAGCTTGAGGAGAATGAACGCCTTGCAGCCCAAAGAGCTCGGGAAGAAGAAGCCAAACAAGACCGACGAGCACGATTGGCCAACGAGGTCGATACGTCGAAGGAAGATGAAGTAGAAAAGTATTACCGAGAAGCTAGAATTAGTGAAGAGGCGGCCAAGGCCAATAAAATTCAACAAGACAAAGAAGACCATCTCGCCTACTTGGCGATGAAAGACGGCAATGCCGAATCAAGCAGAAAAGACAATGAACGTCAGCTTGAAACGCTTGAAGAGAATATGACAACGATTTACCGAGATGGTGAATATCGTCAGAAGGAAAAGGTACAGGCCAAAGAAGCTCTCAGGGAGAGAGACTCTGAACAACAACAAGAGTGGATCAGCGAGTCGGATGGCGCCCGTCGTCGAAATGAAGAAGAGGTTGCTGACAAAGAAAACCAACAAATCTTATTGACGGCCAATGACGCACATCGTCTGGCACATACGGATAGAGTTGAACGCGAAAAGGAACAGAATGAGGCGTATCAGTCCTCGTATATCAAACGTGGCGATGCGTTGCGAACGGATAACGAATACAATGTAGATCGTACGAAAGAAGTTCAGCAGAACGTGGCTTTCGATGGTGAAAAAGTGCGACTCGAGAACATGGAAGAGGTGGAGGAGATGAAAGAAGATGTGGTAAAGTCGACCGACGACGTAATCGCTGCTTCCAATGATCGCCGTGCTTCTCAAATCGACAACAAAGAAGATCAGAAAGAGAGCCTGACTGCCATCGGCAAAGGCAAGGAGGACTTGGTAGTCGACAATTACTACAAAGTAAAACAGTCCAAGAATAACAATACGGAAATGCTCCAGCAAGGCGAGGCCAACGCTCAAAATGCGCGCTACGACAAAAGGAAGGAACTTTTTGCCAAGGATGCTGGTTCGCCTAAAGACGTTGACGCCTACAAATTACCCGAAGGAGCTGAAGATGTGCCAGAAGGTGTGAGTGAGAACTCATATCAATTGGGCAACAAAATAGTCATGGAGCGTACAGTGAAAATGGGCAATAAAGTCGATCATTTTAGAAAGGTGGTAAGCAAGTCAGGAACCTACTACTTCAAGAATGACAAAGCTATTACAGCCAATACTTGGAAGACTGAGACCATTAATATAGGTGATTGATAGTCACTCCTTCGACCGCAATTTGACCTACTAAATGCATGCTCTACTGGATTAAGCCTTCGGCAAATGATGAGTTGACTTGCCGATCAACATGCTAGGTGACTTGAACTTGTGGAAGTACGAATAAATGAATGAGGATAGGTGTATACCTCCACAATGTTTCTCGACGAATCCCATAATGAACTTCCGATAATTTAATCATGCAAAAGATCACGATCATCAACGGACCCAATTTGAACTTGCTCGGAGTGCGAGAGCCAAGTGTTTATGGTGATATGAAATTTGATGATTTCCTTGCCCAACTTCGCAAGGAATTTCAAGACGTAGAGATAACTTATTTTCAAAGTAATATTGAAGGCGAACTCATCGATAAGTTACACGAGATGGGTTTTGAATCTGATGGTATAATACTGAATGCTGCAGGGTATACCCATACTTCAGTTTCCATTCTAGATGCTATTCAAGCCATATCCTCCGATGTGATAGAAGTACATATAAGCAATGTACACGCGCGCGAGGAGTTTCGACATAAGTCACTGATTTCTGCGGGATGCAAAGGTAGTGTTTGTGGCCTAGGCTTGGATGGATATCGACTGGCCTTACTCCATCTTACTCAGCGTCATTTGCGCTCGTCGCTTTTTTCTTGAGCATTAAGCGTGTGTGCTTTTCTATAAGTTGAAAGAGTACTTTCGTTTCCTTGTCGTCAAGTTGCTTTCCAAAGGCGTATTTCCTGCCCATGTAGCTGAAGCCGATCACATCCCCCCCATAATCCAGAAACTCTTGTCCATGAACTGCATGAAATTGGCTTGGTCATATTTATCAATAGCCACCTTTTTGAGATGTTGAAGGTTGAATTCTTGGCGTCCTCCGAAGGGTCCGATTTTGTTCTGGATTGACATGACGCCAGGGACAATTTCGATAGATTCAAAACCTATGAGTCGCCATAGAAAAACACGACTTATTCGGAACATAAAAAAGGCCCAGAAAACAAGACATCCCAAATAAAAGTAACGCTCCACTTCGACTTCAGTTCGCCCCGCCTCGTATAGAAACCCAATTCCGCAGGCTGTCCATAGAACAAGCCAAAGGCCAAGTAGAGAAAGCTGCCACTTTGGTATGCGCGGACTTATTTCGATTTTGACTATTTCTGGAGAAGCGCTGAATGTAACTCGCTCTCCGATGCTTTTAGAATTTTCCATTAATTCAAGAATTGATGCTCTCCTACTTTAGAACACTTTCATACAATTCCTCGTACGCGGGAAGAATTTTATCAATGTCAAACTGTTTAGCTCGCTTGAAAGCGTTGTCTTTGAATTTGGCCAATCTCTCCTCGTCTTCGAGTAAATAGATAGCATGTTTGGCCATGTCTTCGTAGTCCCCAACATTGCTCATCATCCCCGTAACACCGTGTCGATTGATTTCGGGGATTCCTCCGGTATTGGTGCTAATTACTGGCACCCTAGCGGCCATGGCCTCAAGTGCAGCCAAACCAAAACTCTCGCTTTCGGAAGGAAGAACAAAAAGATCGGCGACGCCCAGTGCTTCGGTTGGGTTTTTCAATTTACCCAGCATTATGACATGCTCACATGTATTCAATTCACGGCAAAGTTGTTCAACTTTACTTCGGTCTGGACCATCACCAATGAGCAATAATTTGGCAGGTGTTTTTTCGAGGACCAAGGCAAACATGCGGATAACATCTTCGACTCTTTTGACAGCCCTGAAGTTTGAAATATGAACCAGAATTTTTTCTCCATTGGGTGCATGTTTGAGGGCAAACGCACTCGATTTTTCAAAATGCATTTTCTCCACGCACACAAAATTCGGAATGACATGGATGTCTTTGTCGACGCCGAATAACTTATAGGTGTCATTCTTGAGACTGTGAGAAACTGCGGTTACCGCGTCGCTTTGATTGATGGCAAACGAGATAACCGGTTCAAAAGAACTATCTCTTCCCAACAAGGTGATATCCGTTCCGTGAAGGGTGGTTATGACCGGTAATTTGATCCCATGTGCTTCCAAGATTTTTTTTGCTGTATAGGCAGCACTCGCGTGAGGAATGGCATAATGCACATGCAAGAGGTCGAGTTTTTCATAGCGCGTTACGTCTACAATCTTACTGGCTAAAACAAATTCGTATGGCGGGTAGTCGAACAGCGGGTAATCCGACACGTTGACTTCGTGGTAATATATGTTTTCGGCGAAGGAACCTAGGCGAACAGGTTGGTTGTACGTGATGAAGTGAACTTCATGATCTTTTGCCGCTAGTGCTTTCCCTAACTCTGTCGCAACTACGCCGCTTCCTCCAAACGTTGGATAGCAAACTATTCCAATCTTCATTTTATGTTCTGATTTGTCGTCAGGTGGTCCGTTGCCATTCTATTCGGAATGTTCAAAGCCTCGTAAATCACTTCTTGAATATCGGTTCTAATATTCATTTTTAAGAGCTTCGAATTATCTGCATTTGGATACACTCGATTGGACAAAAATACATAAACGATTCCGTGTACTGGGTCGGCCCATGCAATAGTTCCCGTAAAACCCGAATGACCGAAACTTTCTGGCGTGGCTTGGTTGCATGTAGGACCTGAATCCAATGCGCTTGTCGGTTTGTCAAATCCTATTCCTCTTCTGTTTCCATCGTCACAATAATGGCAATCGGTGAAATAGTCAATTGTTTCTGGTGCAATGTATTGCCGTCCACCGTAATAACCACGATCCATAAACATCTGCATCATGACCGCCAGATCATAGGCCGTGCTAAACACACCCGCGTGTCCGCCAACTCCTCCAGTCATTGCAGCACCAGGGTCATGCACATGTCCGTGGACCAGCTGTTTTCTAAATAGGAGATCGTATTCCGTAGGTGCGATTCGCGAAATATCCATGCGCTCCAGTGGAAGATACCCGATGCTTGTCAGTCCCATCGGTTTATAAAAGCTTTCGGTAACATATTGGTCAATCGAAAGCCCCGTTTTTTGCTCGACAATCTTCTGGATAAAATAATATCCGAGGTCGCTATACTTATATTTCTGTTGGTTGCTGAGTGGGGTGTTGTAGATTTCATTTAGCATGGAATCCCGATAGGCGTCAAGGATATATAGATTATCCGCTACCTGGACCGAATACCCTTCTTTTTTTGTGTCGCTGTATATCCGAGGATCCAAACTTCCTTCATTGATTGTCTCGAGATAAAACGGAATCCACGACCTCAATCTCGCATAGTGAGAAAGCATCTCCCTCAAGTTGAGATTGTAATATTCAGATGTGTCGCATACATCAAGATAATCGCACAAGTTGTAATCCACATTCACCAGCCCTTCGTCTTGAAGCTTCATCAGAGCTGCCGTCGATGATACGATTTTGGTTATGGAGGCAATGTCGTAGACCGTGTTTTGATCTACCGGAATTTTAGCTTCATAGGTCTGGTTTCCAAATCCTTTGTCGTAAAAAATCTGACCGTCTTTCGCGACAAGAACTCGACAACCCGGATAGGCTTGAGCTTTGACCCCCGCCATGGCGATGCTGTCGATTCTCTCTAAGTAGCTAGGGTCTATGCCAATCGATTCAGGACTAGTGAAGCCCAGACGCACAGGAGCGAATGGCTTGAGTCCGCAACCAGCGGGGTATTTTGCTGAAATGGAAACGGGTAGTTGTCCGCCACCGCCGCCCGCACCGGCCAAATAATTGGCAACTGCCCTTTGGGTGACTTTTGTGTCTTGGTAGGCTACATTCACCATTTGGGCTTTACCTGGAAAGGGGATGGAGGCCAGACCATAAGGGTTGGCAAAAACATTGAGGAAAACTTGTGTCTTTTGGGCGATTTCGTTCACCAACCTCGAAGCTTGTTCGGTTAGGTTGTAATTTTTAGAAGCTTTGTTGCTTGTGTTTAACCAGTTGATGATTACCAAATCATATTCAGACAAGTCGGCAACGTATTTTTTAATCGTCGAAAAACTTGGCCGATAGTCAACAGCATAGCGGTCGAATAGGGCAAAGTTGGCCAGCTCGTCGTTGAAAGCATTTTTTTCACCTTCTCCAAAAGAGAGCGTTGCAATCTTCAATGTGTCGGACTTCCATAGTTGAATGGGCGAAGTGTTTTTGATCGTGGTGATCGCCTGTGCCACGATTTCTCTTTCCAATGCTTGCGCATACGGTGAGTTCAAATCGGCAATGGCATTTCTCTTCGAAATAGGGCGATACTTATCAAGGCCTGCCCATTGCTTTGCTTGAAGGATACGCCGACATTTAGATTCTATTTGATCCAAGCTCAGTTGGCCTGAATCCAATGCCTGTTTGATCTTTTCGATGGCAACAGGGACATCAGCTGGAAACAGCAACATGTCATTTCCGGCTTGAAGCGCTTTGACATCCATTTCCCCTGCTTCGAAATACTTGGCAATACCCTGCATCGTCATGGCATCGGTGAAAATCAATCCGTCAAAACCAAGGTCCTCACGGAGGATTCCCGTCACAATTTTTTTCGAAAGTGTCGAGGGTTGAAGATGGGTTGAATCGATTTTGGGCATGTAGAGATGGGCAATCATCATGCTTCCAATTCCAGCATCAACCAGTTTTTCAAAAGGATATAATTCAATGCTGTCCAGTCTTGCTCGATCGTGAGGAATAATGGGCAGTTCTTTGTGCGAATCGACATCGGTATCACCATGACCAGGGAAGTGTTTTCCACATGCCATGACACCCTCGTCTTGCAATCCCTTTGTATATGCTAGTCCATATCTGGAAACAAGCTCACGCATTTCGCCGAATGATCTGTTTCCTATAACTGGATTCGACGCATTGTTATTGATGTCTACAACTGGGGCGAAATTGACATGAACTCCAATGCGCTTGAGCTGACGGCCCACTTCTCGTCCGAAATTGTAGACCAAGGTCTCATCATTTACAGCCCCCAAAGTCATTTGTCGTGGATAGACAATGGTTGAGTCGAGTCTCATTCCCGGACCCCATTCGGCATCCATGGCAACCAATAGTGGAACATTGCTCAAAGACTGGTACCTGTTGTATTGGTCTATTTCACGTATAGGTCCGCCCTGCATGAAAATAAGTCCGCCCACTTCTTGTTCGGTGATCAATTTTTCGATCTCGTCACGATGTTTTGAGCCCAGGTTGGAGTAGGCCGCCACCATAAACAGTTGACCAATCTTTTGATCCAATGTCAATGTAGTCATAACCGAATCAACCCAAGGATTGCTTTTGGCGTATATCGACTGGTGAATTTCTGGAGGTGAATCCAGATCGATTTTATTCGAAAAGCTAATTAGGAAGATCGAACCAAAAATGGCGAAAATGGACAGGAAAAGATAGCGCATAACATTACTCAAGATTTAACGAAATTATCGCGATAATCGGCAGGCACGATGAGGCGCTTGTCTAATTATCAACAAGTGAGTAGCTAAAATTGATTTGAGTAAAAAGGAACTAAAAAGGAGCAAATATCATTCCACTACTCCCGACTCGGCTTCAGTTTTTTTTTCGACAGATTCAAAGGCTCTGCGAATGTGGCTCATGGCGAAATCAAACTGTTCTTCTTGCGTCAGGTGTGTGTTGTCGATAATGATGGCGTCGTCCGACTTGCGTAGGGGGTCGTTGGTTCTATTTGAATCGGTCGTATCTCTACTAGTAATATTCTGTACTACTTCTTGCAGAGATATTTCAGTGCCATTGCTTCGCAGTTCATCAAAGCGACGTTGGGCACGTACCAAATCATCGGCTGTCATGAAGAATTTAACATGTGCATTTGGCATGACGACCGTTCCTATGTCGCGACCATCCATAACCACTCCTCCGAATTCGGCTAGTCTTTTTTGTAGGCGAACCAATTTAGCCCGTACTTCTTTGAGTTCGCTCACTGCGCTCACGAAATTGGAAACCTGCATTGAGCGGATTTCTTTTTCAACGTTGGCGGTATTCAGGAAAGTCTCTGAACTTTGAGTTTCAGGATTGTATTTGAAGGAGATGTATACGTTGTCAAGCGAACTGATGAGGCTATTCGTGTCAAGCTTGCCTTGTTTAATGAAACCACTTTGCAAAGCGTACAAAGCCATGGCCCGATACATCGCGCCCGTGTCGATATACACGTAGTTGAGTTCTTTGGCAATTTGTTTTGCTAAAGTGCTTTTTCCGCAGGACGAATGTCCGTCTATGGCAATGTTTATCTTCAATTCATCTCTGTTTTGAAATACAAATATACCGCGAAAAGACCGATCAATGAAATTGTCACCGACACGAAATGAGTTAAATGTTGAAGGATGGAGTGGGGAGAACTAGAATTTTGTGCTCACCGTGAAGCTATTGGACGCTTCTGCAATGTGGTATGACGCCCGGCCATAGGACAAGTTAAATCGCTTGATTTGAACTCCAAAGCCAAATGAAATCCCCGCTAGACCAGGTTTTTCAGCAACTTTTAGCTCTTGCCTTCTTCGGTAATTGTAACCAGCACGAAGGTGAATGTTCTTGGTGAGTAAAATCTCAGTTCCAATGTTGATATGGCGCATAAGCTTGTCGCCGAAAACGAATTTACTTTCCTCAATAACTTCGCCAGTAATAGGATCGACAGCTACATCAGCATTCGGATCGGTATAAGTGAGATCCCAACGCTGTAAATTTTCCAAGGCTATCGAGAACCTAAAAGGAGCATGGCGAAGCATTTTTGAAACAGCCAGTTGAACTTCGAAAGGAAGTTTTTCTCGATTGCCATCGGTATAGGTGGTCAGTTGAAGCCCCAAATTCTTGACCAACAAGGCAGCCGTGAATTTATGTTTGTCGTTGTAATAGGTTCCACCTAAATCAATGGCGGCGCCGATGGATGTGTATTCTGCTAGTGCCGAATAGATCAGTTTGACATTTGCTCCTACCGTGAAATTTGAGTCAATAGGTAAACCACATCCAAGCGTAAGCGCGAGATCGCTGGCCGCAAACTTTCCGATGTCGGCCCCCGTTTCATCACGTGCCGTCATTTGGCCATAGTTGAAATAATCAATCGTGGCCGCCACGGTCGCTCCTAAACTATCAAGATGGTGTGCGTAAGACGCAAATCCGAAATTGGTTTGGGCGAAGTAGTTGACGTAGCTCAATGCCACACTTTTGTGCGCATTCGAATCGAGTAGGGCGGGATTGTAGATGCCCAAATTTAGGTCACCATCTTTTACAGCTATGAGGTTGCCCCCAAGAGCTCCCACTCGCGCACTGCTGGGAATGTTGAACGCGTTAAAGACGGTTGAACCACCAAGCTGACCATTTGCCTTTATGGCTAATAACCCAAGAACACAAAATGCTACGAATTTATTTTTCAATTGAAACGGTTTCGGTTACCTCTGTGCAAACGTAAGTGAAAGTTTAATATTGCCCAAAAGCCACGACCGTAGTTCGCGTGAAAATTTGGATTGTTGTTATGCTACCGCGAGAGGATTCAAAACCTGTTCGTTCAATAAAGCCAAGTCTATCACTTCAATCATGTCGGACACAAAATGGAATTTCAATCCTTCGAGATATCTTTCGTTGATGTCCTCTATGTCTTTTTGATTCTTTTTTGACAGAATGATCTCTTTGATGCCAGCACGCTTCGCAGCCAAGATTTTCTCCTTGATACCTCCCACAGGAAGTACCTTTCCACGAAGGGTGATTTCCCCTGTCATGGCCAAATATTTCTTGACTTTCTTTTGCGTGAAGGCCGATGCTATCGCTGTCATGAGTGTAATTCCCGCTGAAGGACCGTCTTTTGGAATAGCTCCTTGTGGAACATGAACGTGAACATTCCAATTGTCGAAAATCTCACTATCCAATCCCAAGGTGTCACTGTGCGATTTTAAATATTCAAGTGCCAAGACAGCCGACTCTTTCATTACATCTCCCAAGTTTCCCGTGAGCGTGAGCTTACCCTTCCCTTTGGTGATCGACGTCTCAATAAATAGGATGTCGCCTCCTGTCGGGGTCCAGGCCAGACCAGTAACTACACCAGCGACATCGTTGTCTTGGTATCGATCTTTCTCGTGGGATGGTCCCAGTATTTTACTCAATTCATCGACCTCTACTTTATGCTCAAAAGGCTCGTCCATGGCAATTTGCTTCGCACGGTTTCGCACGATTTTGCCAATTCTTTTCTCGAGTCCACGAACGCCAGATTCGTTGGTGTAGTCTTCGACGATTCTCTCGAGTACTTCACCAGAGAGTTCAATTTGGTCTGCGGTAATTCCGTTTTCACCAAGTTGTTTTTTGATCAAATGACGTTTCGCGATTTCAATTTTCTCTTCAACCGTGTAGCCCGTAACTTCAATGATTTCCATTCTGTCTCGAAGTGCGGGTTGAATCGATGAAAGTGAATTGCATGTGGCCACAAACATCACTTTTGACAAGTCATAATCAAGCTCTACGTAATTGTCGTAAAAGGCATGGTTCTGCTCCGGGTCGAGGACTTCTAGCATAGCCGATGACGGATCACCGTGATGGTCGCGACCTAACTTGTCGATTTCGTCGAGGACAAACAACGGATTCGAAGTGCCCGTTTTCTTGAGGTTTTGTAAAATCCTACCCGGCATTGCACCGATGTACGTTTTTCTATGTCCGCGAATTTCAGCTTCGTCGCGCAATCCACCCAAGGACATGCGCACGTATTGCCTCCCAATCGCCTCGGCCATTGATTTTCCCAACGAGGTTTTTCCTACTCCTGGAGGGCCGTAAAGACAAAGAATAGGGGCCTTCATGTTGCCTTTGATTTTGAGAACGGCAAGATGTTCGATGATGCGTTCTTTCACTTTCTCTAGGCCATAATGATCACGGTCTAGGATTTCTTGGGCACGCTTGAGGTCAAAGTTATCTTTGGAGTAATGCTCCCATGGCAGTTCGAGAAGAAGGTCTAGGTAATTGGCCTGGACAGAATACTCGGCACTTTGGGGGTTCATGCGTTCAAACTTGGTGAGCTCTTTCTCAAAAGCTTTTTTTGTCGCTTTGGGCCATTTCTTTTTGTCGGCTTTTTTACGCTTTTCAACGATCTCCTCCTGAACTGGATTGCTGCCCAACTCATCTTGAATCTGCTTCAATTGTTGATTGAGAAAATACTCCCGCTGTTGGCGATCGATATCAGTCTTTACCTTGTCCCGGATTTCGTTTTTCATCTCGAGCATCTGGAGTTCCTTGCTCAGGTGTTCCATCACTTTGTGACAGCGTTCAGTGAGAGGGGCTATTTCTAGCAAACTCTGCTTTACTTCGACGTCGGCATTCATGTTGGAAGCAACGAAGTTGACTAAAAAGGATAAGGAGTCAATATTCTTAATAGCAAATCCTGCTTCAGAAGGAATGTTTGGAGATTGGTTGATGATTTTCATCGACATATCCTTGAGCGATTCCTCCAAGGCAGCGCGCTCTTCGGAAGTCATCTCGGGCTTGATTTCCCTGAATTCGGAAACCGTGGCTTTTAGAAAAGGCTCTGTCTGCGTAGGCTCAATAATCTCAATTCTCTTCTTGCCTTGAATGATGGCCGTTGTCGATCCATCTGGCATTTTGAGCATACGCACTATTTGGGCTAAAGTACCAATGCGATTCAGATCTTCAAACGAGGGCTCCTCAATATCGCTGTCTTTTTGAGAAACAACACCTATCGTCTTGTCGCCTTTGTTCGCTTCTTGAATTAGGCGGATAGATTTGTCGCGGCCAACAGTAATAGGAATGACAACCCCAGGAAATAGGACTGTGTTTCGCAAAGGAAGAATGGGGATTTCAGAAGGAATTTCTTCTTTGTCCATGTTTTGTTCATCCTCAGAGGTGAAAAGTGGAATGTTTTCGTGGTCGGAACCATCGCTGAGGTGCATTAATATATCTTCGAATGAATTCATATGCTCGTTTATGTCATCCTGTCAGTAAAAGTCAAGATGAATGTTGTGCCGCTTTCGGCAAGACCTATGCCAAAGCCGGGAATCGGTAAGATTGGCTGAATTACGCTTCCGAACTCGCCGAATCGTCGCGAATATGACGGAATATGTCCCGATCTTCTGCCGTAAAGTCAATGCCACGGCGCGCCATGACTCGCTCGGCAACTTCATAACTTTTTTCAAGTTCGAATGGTACGAAACCATCACTTCCTCCCCAAGAGAAACTAGGAATAAACTTAGGTGGAAATCCGCCCCCAAAAATATTTGCGCAGCAGCCCACTGTTGTGCCCGTGTTGAATTGAGTGTTGATGGCCGATTTCGAGTGGTCGCCCATGATCAGACCAATAAAAGTTTGCCCAGAATTAACGAGTTTTCGCTCCTTGTAATCCCACGTTTTGACTTCCGAGTAGTTGTTTTTTAGATTGGACGTATTGGTGTCGGCTCCGAGATTGCACCATTCACCAAGTACCGAATTCCCTAAATAGCCATCATGTCCTTTGTTGCTATAACCTAGTAGTACCGAATTGCCCACTTCACCTCCAACTTTACAATGTGGACCGACAGTAGTAGCACCGTAAATTTTCGCGCCCATTTTTAGGCTAGCATTTTTGCACAAGGCAAATGGCCCCCTAATCATGCAGCCTTCCATGACCTCTGCATCCTTTCCAATATAGACAGGGCCTGAGCTGGTATTGATGGAGCAGGGAAGGATTTGAGCACCAGGCTCAATGAATAGCCTGTCTGCCGGCCCAATAACTGTCACATAAGCTTCGACCCCAGCCGAATGCCGACCTGCTGTCATCTTGTCGAAATCGTCTTGAATGAACTTTTCGTTATGGGTGAATAAATCGCTGATCCGTTCCAATAGAAAGCATGTGCCGCCGTATTCGGTTTGAGTCAGCTGGCCATGAACTTGAACAAGTTGGTCGAAGCTGAACTCAGATTTTGTTTTGAAGGCTACACATTGACCGCGATACGTAAGCGCTGTTTCTTGCGCCAAGGACCGTATGGCCATGACGATGTGCTCATCTGGAATTAGGCGGCTATTTACATAAACATTGGCATTCTGGTAAATAGGATTAAATTTCGCACTGAGGAAATCTGGAACTTTGTAATTGGAAACTTCTAAGTCAAAATCATTCCATTTTTCTGCTATTGTGCGAATTCCAGCACGCAGCAATCCTACTGGTCTAGTAAATGCCAGAGGTAGAAATTTGTGACGTAAATGGTCGTCAAACAATTGAATACTCATATCTCAAAATTGCGGTTTTGGACGGTGTTTTCGATGTGACTGACCAGATAGTTTTGAACATTTAAATAGGACATCTGTTATTATGGAAAACTGGCGAATGCAAGAATTTTCAATCAACGACCTAGAAAGTTTTACTGGGGTCAAGGCTCATACTATACGGATTTGGGAACAACGATACGGTCTCTTAGAGCCACGTAGAACAGATACCAATATTCGAGTTTACAGTGATCAGGACTTGAAGAAACTCATCAATGTGTCTGTACTCAATCGCATGGGGCATAAGATTTCTTCGATTGTAGAAATGTCTGAAACGGATGTGTCCAAGGCATTGGTGGAGGTTGCAAATACTGACGCCGACGATGCGCAAGCGATTGATATGCTCAAGTTGGCGATGTTGGATTTTGACGAAGAGGCCTTTGCGGGGATTGTCAGAAAGAGCATGGCCGCGACTGGTGTTACCGAAGTTTTCGAGTCAACTTTGGTGCCTTTTTTGGATCAGGTTGGGATTCTTTGGCAGACAAGTGCGATTTGTCCAGCGCATGAGCATTTCGTGAGTAATTTAATTCGTCAGATTATTTGCAGTGCCATTGACCAATTGCCAAGAGCGCCCAAAAATGATGGGTCACCGACTTATGTGTTGTTTCTGCCCACAGGCGAAGTTCATGAGCTCGGTTTGTTGATGATCCACTACGAGTTACGATTGGCTGGCCTCAAATGTGCCTACTTAGGTCAGTCACTTCCCATTGAAGACTTAAACAGTGTTCGCCAGAGTTTAGGTAAGTGCACTTTTGTGTCCCATCTGACCAATGCCTCCGTTTTTAGCCGAGTCTTGTCCATGTTCGAATCTATAAAACAGGCGTTCAAAGGCCATGAGGTTAATTTCTATTTGTCGGGAAATGGGTTCCGGTCTACGTCTAGCTCAGAGTCGATCAAAGTGTATGCTACTGCTAAAGAGATGGTTGAAGCTATCCTGGCGGCAAAGGGGGGCGTTTCAGGATAGGGAATTGTTCCTCTTTTCAACTAATGTTTAATGAATCGTAAAAAACATTAAACAAAATTTTGTGATTGACGGAATATGTTTAATCTTTGCGGTGCATTGTTAAACAAAAGTCATGTCAAGAAAAGAATTTGAATCCCTATTGATTTCCAACATCGATAATTTGCGCATCGTCGCAAGGAAGTTTGTACGAGACACCAACGAGATAGAAGATCTAACGCAAGAGACCTTGTATCGCGCATTGAAGTATAAGGACTACTACCAAGAGGGAACTAATTTTGGAGGATGGATTTATACTGTTTTACGAAATGTGTTCATCAACGA
>JADFAK010000007.1 GCA_015665315.1 Flavobacteriales bacterium
GTATACGCCTATCGGCAAATGATGCGTTGAAGTCCATCGGATTGCAACCCGTCCAACTGCGATCAAAGGAAGGCCTCGCTCTTCTCAACGGAACGCAATTTATGTCGGCCTACGCAAGTCACCTCCTCCTCGAATGCGAGCGTTTGGTTCACTTGGCCGATATGATCGGAGCCCTTTCGCTAGAAGCGTACGACGGTAGGCCTGAGCCTTTTGGTCCGCAAGTACACGCCATCCGAAACCACCAGGGACAAATCACGGTCTCCGCACATTTCAGGAAGCTGTTCGAAGGTTCTGAAATCATCCAGCAGCATAAGGAACACGTTCAAGACCCCTATTGCTTCCGCTGTATCCCACAGGTTCATGGCGCCACACGAGATGCACTAGACTATATAATAGGTGTTGTTGAGCGTGAAATCAATGCGGTAACCGACAATCCTACGATTTTCCCTGATGATGACTTGATTGTCTCCGCTGGTAATTTCCACGGTCAGCCTCTTGCCTTGGCCTTGGACCACCTCGCTGTTATTATGGCCGAGCTTGGCAGCATTTCGGAGCGACGTACCTACAAACTTATTTCAGGTAATCGCGGACTACCCGCCTTCTTGGTAAAAAACCCTGGACTTAACTCGGGGTTCATGATTCCACAGTATACCGCAGCTAGCATTGTGAGCCAGAACAAAGGCCTCTGCTTCCCCGCAAGTGTCGACACCATCGACTCGTCAAACGGACAAGAGGATCACGTAAGCATGGGAGCCAATGCCGCTACCAAAGCATTTCGCGTCGTAGAGAATGTAAAAACGATATTGGGAATTGAGCTCATGAACGCTTGCCAAGGCTTTGAATTCCGTCGACCAAAAAGGTCCTCGGCTAGTCTGGAAAAATTCTATGGTGAATACCGAAAGGTTGTTCCAACTATGAATGTCGATGCCTATATCAAACCCATGATGGACGCCAGCCGAAAGTTTATCAATTCAGTTGATTTGGGTGGCTACAAGTGATTCATTTGCGCTTGTCGCTGATAAAAAAACATGAAGTAAGCCACCGCGTTTTATGCCAAGAGAAAAGCCCCGATCACTCGAGGCCTTTCACAGATAGTCAGGGTTTGAGCGAACTAGTCGCTCAGCTTCTTTGATAACATCAGCAAGTCGTATTCCTCCATTGAAATATGTAGGTCGTTGAGCAAACCGTTGTTTTTATCCAATACGTGATTGATATCTTCAAGCGCACCTTGATGATCGCCAGTACGCAATTTTATAGTGCCTGTGAAATTCAAAATGTCGCACTTATTCCACGGCTCAGATTGAAGGACATTCGAAAAGTCGTCCATTGCTTCAGTCAACTTCCCGGAATGAAATAAGGCAATGCCGCGGTAATAAAGGAATCCCTTTTCATCTGGATTCATAGCGATGGCCAAGTTGTAATATTCAATAGCCTCGTCATAACGCCTGGCGCTAGCATATAATTTACCTAGTTTGATATAACTATAGCACGAAGCCTCTTCGGGGTCAGTTTTCGCGAGCTGCTCTTCTATTTCCCCAACGTCGAAAAAGATTTCAAAATCGTCCTCTTCGTGATTGTCATGGTTGTAAGTTTCCATAATTGTAAATTGTTTCTGGGGCTAATGTACTTGCAAGCTATTCCTACCTTTGTCAGCCCATGCCCTTTCCTTCATGTCAGATTTTAACCACGAGTAACATCAGTTTCGGCGACTCTTGATCAGGATCAGATTCATTTCACTCAATAACAGGCTTGCAGACTGCATTTTCAACTTTCAAGGCATACACCTCTGAAGGAATTTGTACCTTTAAAACCCAATTAACCGAATCATTATGAAAGTCCACATTGTTGTTTTACTAACTCTTCTCTTAACTCCATTCTTCGCATTATCGCAAGGATTCACGAATGCGACCAATGATATAGGAGTCGATGTTTTCAACAGTTCACCCACGCTGGGGTTTGGCGTAAGTTTTTTTGATTTCGACCACGACGGGTGGGACGACCTCTCTTTTTGCCAGGAGAATGATTCCTTGGTGTTCTATAAAAATGTGGAGGGCACATTCGTGCAAATGCCATCTCTTGCCTTCGCATCAGCCGACTCCAAGCACATCACTTGGGCCGACTACGATAACGATGGCGACTCGGATTTGTTGGTAACGCAGTATATTGGATTTACCCGACTTTATCGCAACGACGGAGATTGGAATTTTACCGATGTGAGCCTCGACGCAGGTATTCCACAGCAGTTCAATGCCAAAACTTTCGGGGTAAGCTGGGCCGACTACGATCACGATGGTTGGTTGGATGTGTATATCTGCAACTACAACTGGAACGACGGGACCAACAATTGGTGTCTGCACAACAACGGCGACGGAACGTTTACTGAAGTGGCTGCTGCATTGGGAATTGACAACGGTTCAAAGCCTTCTTATCAATCGACGTGGCTGGACTTTAACAATGATTCTTGGCCTGATTTATACGTAATCAACGACTTTTTGCCAAAAAATGCCTTGTACGAAAACAATGGCGACGGAACGTTCACCGATGTCTCTGTTGACTCAGGAACCGATCTGAACATCGAGGCAATGAGCAATGCGCCAAACGACTATGACAATGATGGTGACTTGGACATTTATATCACGAACAATACGGCAGGAAATTACCTCCTAAAAAACCAAGGAAATGGCATGTTTACCAACGAGGCTGTAGCCTTGGGCATAACCATCAACGACCTGTGCTGGGGAAGTCTGTGGATAGATTACGACAACGATGGTTGGGATGATTTATACGTAGCAACTTCCTTCGGATCCGACAACTACTTGAATCATTTCTTCACAAATGATGAAGGGGTCTTTACCTCCAACGATGCCCTTGTAAGTGCCGCCGATCAGGCGATTAGCTTCTCCAACGCCAAGGGAGACTTCAACAACGACGGATTTTACGACATCGTTCAAACAAATTCCTCTAGTCAGCACTCCTTCGTCTATGAAAATCAGACTAGCGGCAACAATTACGTCAAAGTAAACTTAGAAGGCACTACGTCGAACAAAGATGCCGTAGGTACTTGGCTGGATACTTATATCGGTGGTCAAAAATTTGTGGAGTACACCCATCTCGGACAAAACTTCCTAGGTCAAAACTCTCAACATTTGATCTTACCACTCGGACAAGCCGGCCAAGTCGACTCCCTGTTTATCAAGTGGCCAAATGGATTGATCGAAACCTACTACGATATTTCGGCTGGAAATACCTACGACTATGTAGAAGGATCTACTGTTGTTATCGCCACCTTGATCGATGGCCCAAGTGCTATTTGTTCGAACGAAACCACCAGCTTGTCGGTTGACGGACAATTCGTCACTGTCGAGTGGAGTTCTGGTGATTTTGGCAACACCTTGATCGTCGATGAACCAGGTACTTATTACGCTACAGTTACAGATTCGAACGGTTATGCTTTCATAACTGAGAGCGTCGAAATTGAAGTATTGCAGGCCGCAGCGCCTACCATAGAGGTAGTGGAGAATAACTGCTTTGGCGAAATGAACGCTTCGATAAATTTGACTACCACTGACATTGACATCGTCGAGATCTTGTGGGAAAGTGGGCAAGACTCTACTTTTATTGACGAGCTTGCAAGCGGGTGGTATACCTACTCTTTCGTTGATGAGAACTCATGCACACTTTCTGATTCTATCGAAATCATTGACCCCTTGGTTATCGAATTTTCTTGGACAACGGTAGCTCCAACGTGCAACGGATACACCGATGGATCAATCGAGCTTACAGCCCAAGGCGGCACAGGAGAATTGGACTATGATCTCAACGGAATCACTTGGAATGAGGTGGGCGCAGGAATCTACCCAGGAAGCATTACCGACGAGAATGGTTGCGAAGTTTCACTTGAAATCGAAGTCAGCGAACCCGACGAACTCACATCTTCAAGTACGGTAGAAGGATCGCTGGACGAAGATGGATCTATCGTGTTGCAAATCGACGGAGGTACCGAGCCGTATTCAATTCTGTGGAATACTGGCGATACCGACCTAGAAACCCTCACCGATCTACCGGCGGGGACCTATTCGGCATGGATAATCGATGCGCATGGCTGCACCCTTTTCACTGAAATAGTCGTCCCACAAATTGTCGCGATTGAGGAAGAGGCGTTTACCGATTTCGTTCTTTATCCCAATCCGGCCAGCAGTCAGTTTACTATTGAATTTTCTAGTCTGCAATCAGGTCTTTTAAAATTGATTGATGCACAAGGCAAATGCGTAAAAACACACGCTACCTCTGGCACTTCGATCATAAGCATTGACGGTATGGCAGCCGGTTTGTATACAGTTACTTGGACAAGTTACCAGGGAGCATGGTTTGCAAAACAACTGTTGATCAAATAAGTCTGCCTTCAATAAAAAGAACATGAAGAAGTGGTTCATCCTTCTTGTCACATTATTCGTTCTGCTTGCTTTGGGTGGGTATCTCTATTACGGATCACTGTCACCGAAATACAAAGGTGACTTAGCCCTTGAAGGACTTTCGGAAGAAGTAATAGTCCACTTCGATGATTATGGTATCCCACACATCCAAGCATCGAACAAGGCCGACCTATACTTGAGTTTGGGGCATACGATTGCGAGCGAACGACTCTTTCAAATGGAAATGATGAGGCGAGTTGGTCACGGAGAATTGTCTGAAATCCTAGGAAGTGATTTTATCAGCACCGACGCCCTATTCCGATCACTTTTTCCTGACTCCTATTTTAAAGCGCAATGCGAGAGCCTTGAACATGAAGAAAACGCTGAGATGCTCAGTGAAATTGAAGCCTACCTAACTGGAGTAAATCAATTCATCGAAAACGGCTCCACTCCGCTAGAGTTCACCTTACTTGGAATCGAGAAGAGACCTTTTGAAAAGTCCGATTTATTTGCCATTGCCGGCTACATGGCCTACAGTTTTGGTCTCGGTCAGCGTACCGACCCACTAGTCACCTACATCCAAGAAGAATTGGGAAGTGAATATTTACTGGGGCTTGCTCTGTTCCATGAAACTGGAGCCGATTACATTCCTGGCTTTGGGGAGAGTCAGCTCTCATCGGAAATGAGCAAACAATTATTCGGCATGTCCAATCAACATTTCCCCGTTCCGCTTTGGGAAGGCAGCAACAGCTGGGTTGTTTCGGGCGAGCTTACTGAAAGTGGAAAACCGGTTTTCTGCAACGACACGCATATTGCTTACAGCATCCCTCAAGTATGGTACGAAGCGCATTTGACCAGTCCAGGTTTTAATTTTTACGGCTACTTCCTAGGAGGAATTCCATACGCATTGGTAGGTCACAATGACGCCATGGCGTGGGGACTTACAATGCTTGAACAGGACGACATGGACTTTTACCATGAAGAGGTTAATTTCAAGAAAGGAACTTATGTTGTAGACGGGACCGAAAAGAAACTTGAGCGCCAAGAATTTCTCCTTCCCGTGAAAGACTGCGGAGATACCGTTATCTCTGCCAGTTACACCAAGCATGGACCATTGGTAAGTGCGTTTTACGACCAGATTGATAGCGATCTAAACGTGAGTTTGTGGTGGGATTATATTCGAACTGAGAACAGACTATTACAAGCTTTCCGCCAATTGAACAATTGTCAAAACCTTGAAGAAGCTGAATTCGCCTGTTCACAAATCCACGGTCCTGGTCTGAATGTTACCTACGCCGACACAGCCAACAACATAGCGTGGTGGGCTTGTGCTAAAATTCAGCACCGACCAAGCCATGTGAACAGTAAGTGTTTTATTGATGGAAGCAAGTCTGAAAACGATCCCTTTGGCTACTATGATTTTAGCCTAAACCCTCGGATAGTGAACCCATCGTCGAACTGGGTTAGTACAGCAAACAATGAGCCTCCGCCCATCGACAGTGTTTACATACCTGGCTATTATAAGCCAAACCATCGAGCAGACCGTATCGAGCACTGGCTCAACAGTCCCATCAATTGGTCTGTTGAAACCATGAAACAGGTGATGATAGATGTGCAGTCGGACATAGATGGCGACTTGGCCAAAGAGTTAAAATCAATTTTGGAGAAACAGGAACTATCGGCTGAACTGGCTCCCTATCTCACGCTTTTGGATTGGAACGGTCGGCACGAAACAGAAGATCCATCTCCAGTCTTATATTACAGATTCCTCTACAATGTCTTGGAAAGCGCAATGTTGGACGAATTGGGAAAAGAAAGGTTTGATAATTTCCTGACCACGCATTGGTTTAGGCGCAGCTATCCTGTTTTATTGCGAGATCCATCATCGGTATGGTGGGACAACTCGGCAACATCAATCACAGAAAGCCGTGATCAATTATTGCTTGAAGCATTTAAAACCTCGATCAACGAATTGCTGGTAGAAAATGGCTCCATGGAAACATGGGAATGGGGTAAAAACCATTCGCTTACACTTGAACATCCGTTTGCCAAAGAATCTGACCTTTTGGCCTCACTATTGAATATTGGTCCGCATCCAATCCGAGGAGGCTATGAAACCATCAATCAGGCTTCATTTAAATTGGAGAAGACCACGAACTACAAAGTACTAGTGGGTTCGCAGATGCGAATAATCCTAGATATGGGTTATATGAAAGATGGGATCTCTATTGCTCCCTCCGGTCAATCTGGACACCGTTCAAGCAAGCACTACAAAGATCAAAGTGAACTCTATCGACAGGGACAATTCAGACCACAATTGTGGGATCAAAAGCAAGTAAGTCAATTGAAAAACAAACTAAGCCTCAGACCGCAAAATTCTGATAGTCAGGAGGTAAAATAGTCTTCCAAATGATATTGAGTCAGTTTTATGCGCTTAGCAGAAAAATAATTCAAAAATTTATCTGTAAAACAGACAACCCTTCAAGTAGGTTTCCGTCTTATAATTGGTAATCCTTAACCAAAACTAACTTATTGTTCTTTGAAGCATGGGCATAATCTGCATAACTACAGATTATGCCCTACTTCAGTTCAACTAGGATCGTTTTAGAACATATATTTGCACTCGTACTTTGGCCGGACTTAAACTGCGTTTCATGAGAACAATCTTAACATCCATTATTTTGCTTTGTTGCACCATGTGGGCTACAGGACAAGGATTTCAAAACGTCACAAGTTCTCAAAACATCGACGTGTACATTGAAGGAAGTGTCTTTGGCAGTGGCTTGAGCTTTGCCGACTTCAACAATGATGGTTGGGATGATTTGACATTCGCCAACAACGATTTAGATCCTTCCTTTTATATTAACAACGAAGGGATCTATTCGCCCATCGATTTAGGAATCGAAAACACGTATGAGGGAGACATAAAGGCTATACTCTGGGTTGACTACGATAACGATGGAGATAAAGACCTCTTTGTTTCAACAAGCTTCCATCCACTTCAACTGTACAACAATGACGGGTTCATGAATTTCACCGATGTAGCGGCCGAGGCCGGACTATTGGCAGAAAACACGCGAAATTTTGGAGCTAGTTGGGGAGATTACAACAAGGATGGTTGGCTCGATCTTTATGTATGTAAGTACCACAATCCCGATTTGAATAGTGGCTATGCTTACGAGAATCACCTGTACAGAAGCAATCAAGACGGAACGTTTACTGAAGTTGCAAACTATGCGGGTGTAGGCAACGGAGTTTCGGCATCCTTCCAATCGATATTCTTTGATTATGACAAAGATGGTTGGGACGACATCTATGTTATCAACGACCGCTATGTATATTCCAACGCTCTTTTTCACAATAACGGCGATGGCACTTTTGAAGATGTTTCGGTGCCTTCTGGTACTGGAATTAACATGGATCCCATGTGTATTGCTCTAGGTGACTACGACAATGATGAGGATCTAGATATTTACATGTCAAACACGGTAGAAGGCAATGAACTTTTACAAAATCAAGGCGATGGCACCTTTTTAGGGATAGGAGTCGAGGCCGGTGTGGCCGTCTATGAAATTTGTTGGGGGTCAATTTGGATTGACTACGACAACAATATGCTTCAAGATTTGTATGTAGGCACGATCGATAACGTGGGAACCATTGAGCTGTACAATAGGTTTTACGAGAATACTGGCGACGGATTTGTGGAAGCAACCGATGAGGTTTCACTGTCAAACGATTTTTATGCGACCCACGCTATTACTATGGGAGACATTAACAATGATGGATTTCCCGATTTTGTCCAGAGCAATTGCGCACCCTCTTATTGCCAGCTTTACCAAAATAGCGGTGGCACCAATAACTGGCTTAAAGTTTCAGTAGAAGGAGTCATAAGTAACCGTGATGGTATTGGATGTTGGATCCAAACGTATACTGGGGATGTCGTTCAAACTAGAACTGTTAACTGCGGTGAGGAATACATGGGACAAGACTCTCCACGAGAAATGTTTGGCCTTGGTGAGATCGAAACAGTCGATTCCTTAATAATCAGGTGGCCCAGCGGAATCACCGATATCTATCGTGACCTAGCTAGCAATCAAACCCTGCATGTTATTGAAGGAGGCTCTGTTATTGTTCCAATCCATCACGAAGATGAACTAGCTATATGCGGACAAGATTCGGTATTGCTAACAGTTGAACAAAGCGCAGTCTCATACAATTGGTCAAATGGCGAAGACACACAATCTATTTACGTTTCAACATCTGGTGAGTATTATTGTGACATTACTTCCGATCTAGGTCTGGTCTACCCTAGCGACACATTAACAGTGACTGCTTCTCCCGAATTAATATTAGATCTTTTTACCCAAAATGTGCCATGCTACGGGGATTCTACTGGAATTGGTCTGGTTACTGTTGCAAGCCAAGCTCAACTCACTTCCATTGACTGGGTTGATGACCTTACAGGGTTTTCGCAAACCAGCCTTCCGGCCGGCACCTATTGGTTCACCGCAGGTGATGCGAATAACTGTTTCCAAACAGATTCTATTACAATTACACAACCTGATTCTCTAGCAATCACAGCTCAGACAACGGACGTGTTATGTTTCGGAGAAGCCACAGGTGAGGTAAGTCTCTCATGGACGGGAGGCACGGGCATATTAAATTGCTTCACCGACGATCTAAATGAAGATGAATTGTTTGCCGGAATTTATTCATGGGAATGCACCGATCAGAATAACTGCGAAGCCCACGTTGATTTTGAGATTATTCAACCTGATGAGTTGAATGTCGAGCTGACTGCAAATGATATCAGCGGTGGAAATTCGGGTGGAGCCCAAATTGACATTTCCGGTGGCACGCCAGAATACACAATCGAATGGAGTACAGGTGAAGACGGCCTTGAAATTGACATTGAGGAAATTGGTGATTTTTGGGTGAGTGTCACCGACCAGAACGGGTGTGATACCACGCTTACTTTCATGATTACCGGCGTGCAAGAATGGATTGACGCAGATTTCTCTGTTTTCCCTAATCCTTTCAGTAATCAAATCACCTTGAACAACGAATCTACAGAGTTCTTTACAATTCAATTGTACTCACCTCTTGGCGAGCTGGTATTGGAAGAAGAGATTTCTCCAGGTAAAGAAATCCTAGAATTGGCGAATACAACCGCTGGGATATACATTCTGAGAGTCAATGGAGAAAACAAAAGTGCGGTTTTTCGACTAACCCGTCAATAACCAGTACGACGCTCTTGAACAATCAAGTTGGCACCTAAAGAATGCCTTTGAAAGACCAATCATGCAGAACAACACTAGCAAGTTGGCAATCTCGCACGCAAAAGCAATAGAAACGTGACATCTTCAGCGGTAGATTGGAACGACATTTGCACTTGTTGCTGAAAATAAAAATATGAGACTTTCAATTCTTCTTTTTTCGATCACCCTACTCTCTCTTAACACGCTATCATCACAAATCACAGTCGATCATTATGAAAGACAGCCCAAAGTCAACATCGATGAACTGGACCAATTTGCGCCTGTAACAGCGAAAAGTTCTTGTGGAGAAGTTCAAGTTGAAGTGAGCGAACAAATGTTTTCAGGTGGGTGTTTGGGCAACTTAGTGAGAACTTACGTCTTCACCGACACGTGCGGCAACAAGGAACGCGCCGAACAGTACATAGTGCTTCAAGACAAGGTTGCTCCCACATTTCTCAATGCACCTAAAGATGTTTTAGCATACGCAAATGCTATTCCTGAGCTAGAGGAGATCAAAGCCGTAGACAATAGCGATGGTGAAATCAAGATTGATTTTACTGAGAAGATTGGTGAAGGCCAAATAGTTCGAAACTGGGTGGCAACTGACCAATGTGGCAATCAACATTCCCATACTCAACTCATAACTATTCAGGACACTCAGGCCTCAACAGCTAACTAGTCTTTTTGATATTCATTTGCCTTGTGCTAAATAGTTGAGTCAATAAATATTTTCCCTGGCTGATTCCTTTTCAGACAAATTTCATTCACAATATCGTTAACATAATCGCGTTGAAAATTCAACTCAACGCCAACCTTGACGGCAGCTTTAGTCTCTAACTTTAATTCTTTTACAAAAGGAACTCAAAGTATGACGAGATTAATTTTGAAACCTGTGCTGATTGTTGTTATTGCCTTGTGTTCCCAAGTCTTAGGAGCGCAAAAAACAGCAACCTTCTATCATGACAATCGGTTCTATCATGACGCCGTTGACTTGTTTGAGAAGGAAAAATACGCCGCAGCGCACGAAAAATTCCATGATTTCATTGCTCTTTCTGATGATCCGAGAGAGGAACAGCGCATTGCAGCAGAATTTTATGCTAGCATTTGTTCACTCTATCTATTTCATAAGGATGCCGAGTATGTGCTGGAGCAATTCGTCCTCGATCACCCTGATTCTCCCTGGGTTCACAAAGTATATTATGAGCTTGCGACCTACAACTACAAGCGTAAGAGTTATAAAAAAGCGCTCGAATGGTTTGAGTTTGTTGATCCTTCAGATCTTTCGGAACAGGATTCTGCTGAGTTTTACTTCAAGCGCGGACATTGCTATTTTGAGCGAAACAACTATGACGAAGCGCGACAAGATTTAAAGAAAGTCAAAGACCTTGACACCAGATACAAGAGCACAGCAACTTACTACTACTCGCACATAGCTTATGAAGAAGGTAGTAATCAAACGGCTTTGGAAGGATTCCTTCAATTGGAAAACGATGAGAATTTCAAACCCTTGGTTCCCTACTACATTACACAGATTTATTACAAGCAAGGTCGATATGACGAGGTACTATCCTACTCGACAACTTTCCTTGATTCTACCCAAGAGTCTGATATCAAACGTCTGCCAGAAATTGCCCAAATTGTTGGAGATGCTTATTTCAGACAAGATCAATTCGAATCGGCCATTCCCTACCTTGAGTTATTCCATGAGAACACCTCAAAAAAGGACATAGACCCAGAGGATTTTTACCAACTAGGATTTTGCTATTACAGCGTTGGCGATTACACATCGGCATTGGACATTTTTAGCAAATGTGCGGATGCCGACAATGAACTGGCCCAAAGTGCTTCATATTATATGGGCGACTGTCACCTTAAGTTGGACCAGAAACCCTATGCGAGGAATGCATTTGAAATTGCATCTGGTATGGACTACAATTTGGCCATGAAGGAAGATGCCTTGTTTAATTATGCGAAACTATCATTTGAGCTTTCATACAATCCCTTTCACGAGGCCATTCAAGCCTTTGAAACATATTTGGAAAAGTATCCAGACTCGCCACGAAGAGACGAAGCTTATGAGTTTTTGTTGAACGTATACATGAAGTCAAGGAATTATGAAGCTGCACTGCGATCGCTAGATAAGATCACAAATAAAGATTTGCGCACACAAGAAGCATATCAAGTCGTGGCCTACAACCGAGCAGTTGAGCTCTATCAGGCCGAGGACTATGCTAATGCCGCAAAATTCTTTGATAAAGTAAGCACCTACCCCGTCAACCAATCACTCATTGCTGAATCGAAGTATTGGAAAGCAGAAAATGCTTTTAATTCGGGTGACTATCAACAAGCCTTCAATCTGTATCAGGAGTTCATTTTACAACCTGGCTCATACAATTCTGATTGGTTTGAAGAAGCCAACTACGGGGCTGGATATGCGCAATTCAAGCAGAAAAAGTACTTAAACTCGACAACTGCTTTTCGTAAGTATGTTGACAATTATAGAGGAGATGATCCGAAAAAGCTGTGCGATGCATACCTGAGACTGGGGGATTGCTATTATGTTTTGAAGGACTACCCTACAGCGATCAGTAACTATGATAAGGCCATAGACCTCAATCAGACCAACAAAGATTATGGCATGTTTCAGAAGAGTATTTGTTATGGTTGGGAAGAAAAGCAGGACAAGAAGATATGGGTCTTGCGTCAATTGATAGAGGACCAGCCAAATTCTCACTACGTAGCTGAGGCCAAATTTGAGCTTGCAAATGCATATTTGACTACAAACCAGCTATCTGAAGCTGAGGCAAACTACAATGATATTCTTTCCAATCATTCCAACTCACCATTTCGAAAAAGGAGTTTGGTTGATCTAATCTTGGTAGCGAAGAAACGCAATGATTCAAACGCAGCAATTACGAGATGGAACAAGCTCCTGAGCGACTACCCTGGAGACCCAATCTGCCTGGAGGCCTATCCAATTATTGCGGATATTTTGATTGAAAATGGCATAACTCCACCCGAGAATGTGGTGAGTAAAAACGAATTTGAGGAAAGTGTATTCCTAAAAGCTGTTCAACCTGCGTACCAAGGTGATTGTACGAAGGCGGTTCCAGCTTTGGAGAATTATTTAACCACCTATCAGCCTGCGGCAAATGGTATTGAGGCTAACTATCACTTGGGAAGCTGTTATTTCGAGTCAGGCAAATTGGATCTGGCTTTGAACTCGTTCAACTTCGTGATTGCTCAACCTTTGAGTGATTTTACGGAAGAGAGCTTAGTAACAGCGGCAACCATAAATTACAATCGCAAGGATTATTCAACTGCTAAAGGACATTATACGACACTTGAACAAGTGGCTCGCTTGAAGAACAATGTTTTGGAAGCGCAGATTGGCCTAATGAGATGCTCCTACTTCTTGGGGGAGATGAACTACGCCCTCGAATATGCTGAAAAAGTAATTGTCAATGGAAACACACCCGAGGCAATTAAACATACAGCATATCTGTGGAGGGGCAAAATCAGAATGGAAGCCGGACAATACGATGATGCTTATTATGACTTTGCCGAAGCACTAAAAGGTGGAGGTGAAAAGGCGGCCGAAGCGAAATACAACATGGCCTTGATTGCCTACAAGAAAGAAGCGTACAAACCTGCCGAAAAAGAGATTTTTCAGCTCATAGAACATTATTCAGGATACAATCAATGGAAGTACCACGGATTCTTACTCCTGGCTGATGTATACGTTGGGTTGGAAGACTATTTCCAGGCCAAAGCAACTTTGAATACTGTGCTTGAGAAAGTGAGCGAACCATGGGTAATTGATGCCGCCCGGGCAAAACTAGCGGCCATAGAAAAGCAAGAACTATCTCAGGGGTCAAATTTATTGATTGAAGATGAGGTAGAGATTGACTTAACTGAAGGGACACGCAGCAAGCGGGAAAGAGAAGAAGAGGTGGAACAAGAGATTCCATCGACCGAACAACAACCAACTGAAGAAAAGGAGCAATAGATATGAAACGATCAACGACAGCAATATTGACAGTGCTAGCATCGATTGCTTGTTCTTATACTTATGGACAGACTTCGGATGGTGACACTTTGCATACTACGCAGACGTACTATGGAAACGAAGAGCATATACTCCGTGATGCAAATAAAGTGGGCAGCTGGCCTCAGCAGAAGACCGACGTAGTGGACATTCCTCCTATTTCATACAAGCTGATACCGAACAAACTCAACGTTGAGATTTCTCCAAAAACAATCAAGGCAGCTTCGATTAAGATCGAAGAGCCTCTGAAGAAATTATACCGGGGATATGCTAGAGCAGGGTTTGGTTTATTCACCACTCCACTGGCCGAGTTATATTTTATGGATGGTCGGAACAGGAATGGGGCATTCAGTGTGCACGGTAAGCACTTGTCTAGTTTAGGAGGTGTTTCCTCAAATGACTCAATTCCCGATTCATTTTCTTCCAACGAAATTCATCTTTGGGGGAAGCGTTTCTTGAAGAAGCATGCTATTGAGGGGCGATTAGATTGGGACCGGCAAGTGATGCATTACTACGGTTATGATGCTGAGCTCTTGAATGATACAAATTACAATGTGGTCAACTTGCCCGACTCTAAGCAGCTGTTTAACAACGTAGGTGCCCTGGTAAATTTGACAAGCTTTCACCGAGACTCGACAAAGGTGAATTATTTCGGCGAGTTGGCATTTTACAACTATAGAGATCGTTACGAGGGTCAGGAGAACAATCTGAATTTATTCGCGCATGCGCGCAAATTTGTAAATACTGAGTTGTATAGTGTAGACTTTGATTTCAATTACAATCAGTTTCAATACTTTGAGCGACTGGATTCAACTTCATCAACTGCCGACAACGCCATTATAGCACTTACACCGAGAGTGAAGACAATTCGCGATCGACTCAAGGTTGAAATTGGAGCCGGAATAGTCGCCGATTTGCGCGGACAACCAGCATTCCATTTCTACCCAAAAATTCAAGCCAGTTATAGTCTGTTTGACGATTTATTCATTCCCTATGTTGGATTGGACGGAAATTTAGAGCGGTCAACGTACAAAACAGTGACAACTGTCAATCCATTCATTGTAACAGATCCAGTTTTAAAGTCTGTCTCTGAAAAATTCCGGTTGTACGGAGGAATTCGAGGTACAATCACAAAGAACGCGAGCTTCAACCTTAAAGCAGCCTACAGCGATTTTGATAACTTTATGTACTTCGTCAACGACTCACTCTATTCGCCAGGAAGTCAGTTTGCCTTGATCTACGATGATCTCAATATTCTCAATCTGACTGGAGAGGTAACGGTAAATCAAACAGACAAATTGAAATTACTAGTCCGCGGAGATTATTTTATCTATTCAACTGGATCGGAAGAACACGCATGGAACCAGCCTACTACTAAGTTCACCTTTTCCGGAATTTACAACCTTCAAGACAAGTTTACGATCACCGCAGAAGTATACACGGAAGGCAAACGAAAATTCAAGTCTCTCGCACCAGTCCGCGATCAAGAACCCGAAAAAGATGGAAGCTATATAGTTGACTTGAAAGGCTATGCCGACGTGAATTTGGGGGTTGAGTACAGATACACCAAAAGGCTGTCGGCCTTCGTGAAGTTTAACAACATGTTTGCCTCAAAATACTATCGCTGGTCTGGATACAACGTCCAACGATTTAATGCGATGATGGGAGCAACCTATTCATTCTAGAAAATTAAATTTAGTTATCGCCAATGGTGATAAAGTAGTCAAGTTGATCACAATCGCCCTCTAATTTCGCCAATTAGAGGGCACTTTTTTTGATTCTCAATTTAGAAAACTCGGTCTGCGTCAAGCCAAGTTCCCCGCAGGTGAAATTTGGGATGTTGAAAACAACAAAAACATGTGGAAAAATGCCATGTATTTCAAGGCTTTTAGCCCCATTATCATGCTCCAGTTTGGTATATTTGTGGAACAGAGGATTAAGACTTGCAGTTCCGCGATGAGCGGAATTTTTTATGTGGTCATCTCTACTCTTAAATCAAGGAAAATAACGAAGATCAAATGAGCGATAATTCGGAAAATAAAGAAAAGTACGGTGCAGACAGTATTCAGTCCTTAGAAGGAATGGAGCACGTGCGCATGCGTCCTTCGATGTACATTGGAGATATTGGCATTCGTGGATTACATCATCTTGTATACGAGGTGATTGACAACTCTATTGATGAGGCCTTAGCTGGACATTGTGACGAAATTAAAGTTTGGATCAATGAAGACAATAGCATCACTGTAGAAGACAATGGGCGAGGAATTCCTGTGGACATGCACAAAAAAGAGGGTATTTCAGCCTTGGAAGTTGTCATGACCAAAATTGGTGCTGGTGGTAAATTTGACAAGGACTCGTACAAGGTGTCAGGTGGATTGCACGGGGTTGGTGTATCTGTTGTGAATGCACTGAGTAAGAGCCTCAAGGCAGTGGTGCATCGTCAGGGTAAAGTTTGGCAACAGGAGTATAAGAAGGGAAAGGCCGACTATCCTGCGAAGGAGGTAGGTACTAGTGAAAAAACGGGAACGATTGTGACCTTTATGCCCGACGACACCATTTTTGAGGTCGGCACATACAACTATGACACCTTAGCCTCTAGATTGAGGGAGTTGTCGTATTTGAATCACGGAATTAAACTGGAATTAACCGATATGCGTTCGGTTGATGATGAGGGGAAGCATATTCACCAGCTGTTCTATTCTGATCGAGGATTGGAGGAGTTTGTTGAATACATAGATGAGACACGCGAACGACTGATTGAAAAGGTCATCCATATGGAAGGCGAAAGAGATGGAATTCCAGTGGAAGTCGCGCTGGTTTACAACACCTCTTTCAATGAAAACATTCATTCCTATGTCAACAATATCAACACCCATGAAGGGGGAACGCATTTAAGTGGATTTAGACGAGGCTTGACTAACACACTGAAAAAGTATGCCGAAGCTTCTGGAATGCTTGACAAGCTGAAGTTTGAAATTGCAGGAGACGATTTTAGAGAAGGACTCACGGCAATTGTGTCGGTGAAGGTTCAAGAGCCTCAATTTGAAGGACAGACAAAAACCAAACTGGGAAATAGGGAAATTGTTGCGCCTGTGAGTCAGGCTGTGAGCGAGATGCTTACCAATTACCTCGAAGAAAACCCTAAAGACGCGCATCAAATTGTCCAGAAGGTTATTTTAGCTGCAACAGCTCGCCATGCCGCCCGAAAAGCGCGTGAGATGGTCCAAAGAAAGACTGTCATGGGAGGAAGTGGTTTGCCTGGTAAACTCGCCGACTGTTCAGAAAAAGATCCTTCATTATGTGAATTGTTCCTAGTTGAGGGAGATTCTGCGGGTGGAACAGCTAAGCAGGGTCGTGATCGTTTCTTCCAGGCCATTCTGCCATTACGTGGTAAGATCTTGAATGTCGAAAAGGCTATGCAGCATAAAATTTTCGAAAACGAAGAGATTAAGAATATCTATACTGGACTTGGGGTAACCGTAGGTACAGAAGAGGATTCAAAAGCGTTGAATCTCGACAAACTGAGGTATCACAAGGTAGTCATCATGTGTGATGCCGATGTCGACGGTAGTCACATCGAGACTTTAATCCTTACGTTCTTCTTCAGACACATGAAAGAACTGATTGAGAATGGGTACATCTATATTGCCACTCCACCACTCTATCTTGTTAAGAAAGGAGGAAAGCAACATTATGCATGGGACGATGATCAGCGAGATCGATACATTCGAGATTTGCGCGGTGCCGGTTCTGAAAGTAGCGTGAACGTGCAACGATACAAGGGTCTTGGGGAGATGAATGCCGAACAACTATGGGATACAACCATGAATCCGGAAATGCGAACCCTAAGACAGGTGACAATTGAGAATGCCGCCGAATGTGATCATGTATTCAGTATGTTGATGGGTGATGATGTTCCACCTAGACGAGCATTTATTGAGGCCAATGCGAAATACGCTAAGATCGACGCTTAGGTTTTCATCCTACACGAAATGAAAAAGGGTCAGCTTCGAAATTCGAAGTTGACCCTTTTTGTTGAAGTGAATTCAAGTATCTATCAGACGTACTCTCGTCCCTCAACGTCCAGTAATTTGGTAGTCTTTTTAATGGTACGTAGGGAGAGAAAAACAACCAAGGCCCCCAAGGTAGACCATAACCAGAATGGTTGAATAATGACATCCATATCTGTCGAACCATATATGAGGTAGTTCTTTAATATGTCCAATAAAGCAAACGACAAGAAAGTGGCAAAAAAACCGCTGTACTCTCTTTTCAATACGTTTCTGAAAGAGAAGTTAGTCCCACCACTCTTCCACCTCAAAATCTTTGGCCAAAATGCGGGGGTCAGTTTAGACCACTCTAAATATTTATGCCCGAATTTGTTCCGTAAAAAATATTCTTCAGCGAACATGATTCTCTCATAGTAGAGCCAAAATAACAGAGAGCATACAATGGTAAACCAGAAGTTCCCGACATACATAATAATTCCGAGCCACATAAAGTAGTTTCCTAGGTATAAAGGATGCCTACACACCGAATATATTCCGGTTGTGTTCAAAACTTCAGCTACCTGTCCTTCTTTGGTATTTCTACCTGACGTGCCTCGGGGCGTATAACCTATTGTGATCGACCGAATCACAAGTCCGAGCAAACTAATAGCAAGGCAGATGGCTATCCATGTTGTATCGGTATGATCAATGTAGTCCAAACCGTTAAAAATTACGATTCCAGCGAGCACATATAATACTAAGGGCATGAATGATCTCCATCTAAAGAGCCAGTTGCCAGATTTGTCAAATTCTTCTATTAATGCCATTCGGCAAATGTAAGTTTTGTGCAGAATAAAAAGCTTGGCATTTTATTGAATTTGACAAAATTCCGTGTTCAAAACTGCATTTATGTTCAAAACAGCTTCATCCACAAAGAATATTACGCACTTACAAAGTCAATTGTCAATATTTCAAATAAGCTTTTTAGATTAGGACTTCGATCTCGATCGTTATGAAGAAAAAAATGGAAAAAGCACTTGTAACATTGCTTCTATTAGCAATTACCAATGTGGCACTGAGTAATTCGTTTACAACCGAAATTCTACCCGCCACAACAGAACTAAAAACTGCGCTCACAATCGCGGCTGACCATCAAATTGCATATGATGATCCAGTCGACATGACCGAGCCCAACCAGAATCATTGGGTCAGACTCACTTTTGAGCATCCTATGGCTGAAAACCAAGTGATCTGGCTAGACCAGCCTTGGTTAGATCATGGATGGGTCTATTCGTACAATGAATTGGACGTTTTAATCGATTCTAGCTACTGTGGATATGATATACCGATCAAAGACCGATTATTAGAGAACCAACATCTCATTTTGGAACTAGCGGAGGGCACAAAAAAAGTGCTCGTCAGAATGCGTTCATGTGAATCCATATTCGTGAATATCCGGATCAAGACACTGAGTCAGGCGGTACGATCGCAGTCTAGGTTGGATATTGGATTCGGAATATATTCTGGATTGGTATTTCTGTCCATAATATATGGACTTATTATGTTCTTCATATTTAGAAACAGGCCTTGGTTGTTCTATTCAGCATACATATTCGCTGTCTTTTTTGGTCAACTAATTTCATTTGGATTTGACCAGATTTCTATATTCAAAGGCTCAATAAATGCCATAGAGCCTGCAGCCCTTATAGTACCGTTTATAGTCTTTACTACTCGCAAATTGCTAATTGTGCTATTTGATCTTGAGCTTAAGGAACGAAGAATTCGATTAATTCTAAACGCCATAGCTCTTGTTGCATTGGCGTCATTGATTTTCCGTTTGTTTAATATTTACGAATTAGCCCTCGTGCTATCCAACGTTTCCGCTTTCATGATGAGCTTAATGATATTCTATTTAGCCGTAACTAGAGGAAAGCAAAAAACCAATTATGAAAGACAAATCATCTATGCGATGATGGTCTTTTCAGTTGGCGCTATTATTTTTAATCTAAAAAATCTGACGCTATTACCAACGATGTTCATTACTGAATACGCAATGATAATAGGTTCTTGCCTCGATATATTGCTTTTAGCTCGAGCCTTGTATAAAAAGGTAGAATGGGCTGAGGAACAACGTAAAATTGAATACGTGGATAGAATCAAGCTTAAAACCAAAACTCAAAAAAGCTCAGAAAGAATTGTTGAATTGGAGACTTCTTTACGCTCCTATATGTACAAAGCCATTATGAATGCTCTAAATCCACATTTCCTGTTTAATGCCCTAAATTCCGTTTTCCGATGTGTCCAACTCGAAGATTCAAAAAGTGCTCAAGAATATTTAGCTCGATTGTGCAAAATCATGAGAATCGTCTTGCAGAATTCCGAATTTGAAACCGTTCCAATCGAACATGAATTAGATTTTCTGAACGAGTACATGTGTCTGGAAAAAATCAGAAGAAAAGAAATGCTTCAATATGAATTCATCGTTGATCCTCAAATCAATCAGAAAACTACCTTTATCCCGACCGGTATCATACAACCCTTGCTCGAAAACGCCATGATTCATGGAATAAATGAAGATCTGGGCATGTCAGGTAAAGTAACCTTGATGATCAACCGTGTAGGAGATGATCTCTTGATTAAAATAAAGGACAATGGTATGGGATATCATCATTCGAAAAAAATGAAGGCAGACAAAGTCAGTACCCATAAGTCTTTTGCACTCAAATTAATTCGTAAAAGGCTTGAACTCGACTATGACGAAACGCAATACTATATCGATATTGCTTCACAAAAGAACTTGGGTACAACTGTAACACTCAAAATACCTTTTCCAAAATCTGGGAACTATAACCAATTCATGGCCGATTACTTTTAACAATTTGGAATGTAAATTTATGAAGTAGATAAAAAATTTGTGTCGGTCAAATCGTCTAAATCCAAAAAGAGCATTCCTCCTAGCCAGTATTGAAATAATTCATTGGTCTCTGAATATTTCAACTGTCTGTGAAGCATATGAAATATGATCAGCTCGAACGGTTAAATTATCAGTTTTGATTGGTTTATTGGGCACAAGATACTCGCACAACGTTTGTCCTCAAATATTCCATCAATCACAAAATCAAAGTCCAACTATCCTTAATTTAAACCATTGCGCAATTTTGTGATCGGTAATTCTTTGAAATTCATAAAATTGTATCACATTGATCACTTGACGAGAATTTCAAAATACATATCATGACTAAAAAGCAAGTAAGTTTGTTTGTCGCACTCATTTTATCGAGTGTTTTATTAACTCCCAATCAAGCTCTGGCCCAGAGAAAAGGTAAAAAAGACAAGGGCAAAACCGAAGAAAAAAAAGAAACTGATTTTTTGAAAACGGTCAAGTCATGCGCAAAACATGATGGGCTTTTTGTCTTGTTTCAAGATACCTTGAATGGAAAAGTCTACCTTGAGATCAATGAAGATCAATTGGGTAAAGAATACATCTACTTTAGCCATGTTGAAGATGGTGTTCTAGATGCAGGTTTCTTTCGGGGTGCTTTTCGATCATCTAAAATCATCTCCTTTAGAAAAATATTCGATCATATTGAAGTTATTCAGCATAATACGGACTTCTATTTCGACGAGGGAAATGCCCTGAGTAAGTCGGCAAGTGCCAATATCAACAACCCGGTTCTAATCAGCCAGAAAATCGAATCTCAAAGCGAAGATGGCACTCGTTTTCTGATAGATGGGAACTCGCTATTTCTCAGCGAGCAATTTCAAATGGTGAAACCACCTTCCGATCCAAAAAACCCATCGCTTCTGGGCAATCTAAGCAAGGAAAAATCTAAAGTCCGTAAAATCAATAACTACCCAGAAAATTCTGAAATACGCGTTGAATATGTGTATGAAAATAAGAATCCGAAACGTGGAGGATCTTCCGCAGTTACTGATGTCAGAAATATATCGGTAGTCTATCAGCATAGTTTGCTTGCCATTCCTGAAAACAATTATTCACCTAGGCGAGACGACTCTAGACTTGGCTTTTTCATGACCAAAGTAAACGATATGACCTCATTTTCAGCCACTCCTTACAAAGATGTAATTCACAGGTGGAACCTTGAGAAAGCCGATCCAAATGCCCCAATTTCGGATCCAGTAAAACCAATTACCTATTGGATTGAAAACACTACTCCAGTGGAATTTAGATCAATAATCAAGGAAGGGGTTGAGCGATGGAATTTGGCATTCGAAAAAGCGGGATTCTCTAATGCTATCGTTGTGAACATACAACCTGATGACGCTGAATGGGATGCTGGAGACATACGATATAATGTCATCCGATGGACCTCTTCCCCGCGTCCTCCTTTTGGTGGATATGGCCCAAGCTTTGTGAATCCGAGAACTGGGGAAATATTAGGAGCCGACATAATGCTTGAATTCGTGAGTATTACAAACCGCCTTTTTAGAACTGATGTGTTTGAGCTAGCAGGAACTCAGAGCGATGAAGACTATTCAACTGATGCCCGACTAGACTTGCATACTTGTACTGCAAGTCAACATTTACACCACAATATGGTGTTCGGTTTGCAAGCGATGAAAACTATGAATTTTGACAAGGCTGCTGAAGAGGAATTTGTCAAACAAACCCTGTATCGCCTAGTTCTACACGAAGTTGGTCACACTTTAGGTCTGAGTCACAACATGCGCGGGTCAACGATGCTTTCTCCCGAGGAGATAAAGAATAAAGAATTGGTAGATGAAATCGGGCTTTGCAATTCCGTAATGGAATACCCTTCGATTAATTACGCTAGAAACAAAGAAGAACAAACTCTGTACTATGACGTGAAACCAGGTTTGTATGACCATTGGATTATTGAATACGGTTATTCCCCACATGCAAAGGATGCTGTTCAAGAAGAAACTCGATTGAACGACATCCTTTCTCGATCGACTGACCCAAGGCTTGCCTTTGGCAATGATGCAGATGACATGCGATCATCGGGCAAGGGAATCAATCCAGACGTAAATATCTACGACCTTTCAAATGATCCAGTAGCGTACGCCATAGAACGCTGTGAATTGGTAAATGATATCCTTCCAAAAATTAAAGACTCATTCATCACTGAAGGCCAATCTTATCACGAACTAAGAAATGCCTTCTTCATTCTTACGGGTGAATATGGCACTCAAATTCGGATTATGACAAGGCAAATCGGCGGAGTTAAGTTTGACCGTTCGTACGTAGATCAAAACAGTGACAAACTTCCGCTTGCTCCTGTAAGTGAGGCCGACCAAAGAAAGGCCATGGAGGCGCTTGAGAAATATGCATTTTCCAAAGACGCCTTCAATGCGCCAGAAGGGCTTTATAACTACTTGTACGGACAACGTAGAGGTTTCGATCATTTCAGCCGCAGTGAAGACCCTAAACTACATGATCGTGTTTTGAGAATGCAAAGCGAATGCCTGAATCACCTCCTACATGAAAACGTTCTCAAACGCATGACAGATAGTGAGCTATATGGAAATAACTACACGTTGGCGGAGTATATGGGTGATTTAACGGATGCTATTTTCAAAGCCGACTTAAATAGTTCTGTGAATACATATCGACAAAACCTCCAAATAGACTACGTCCAAAGGCTAGTAAAGGTGGGTGATGAAAAATCCAAATATGACAGAATCTCTAAAAGCATGGCTCTGTATGAGTTAAATAGACTGGAAAAATTGATGAAAACATACAGTGGGAAAGACATAACTACCAAAGCACACCGACTGCATATTCTTAAACTAATCAACCAGTCCAAAGAACAATAGGTATTTTGTAACGCTCCGAAAGACTTGATTACAGACTTATCATCAATAAATTTATTCTTGATGAAAAGTATTAGATTTGAGTTCACAATAATTCGAAGATGAAGAAAGTACTATTTGTATTATGTGCGGCCGGACTTATGGCATGCAACGAACCAAAACCAGAAGTAGACAGCAAGCCGCAAACAGAAGTAAAGGAGGCTGGCACTGAAAAGATAGCAGCGCAGAAGGTAATCAACAATGCGCAAGGTGGATTTGACACTAGCGACGCAGAGAAAATTCCAATCACTACTATGTCTGCCACAGAACTATCTGACCTTATACAGATCAACATCAGGCCGAATCTCGGTATTGCCTATGATGGATATTACTCGTTGTTAAAAAAAGACGGTCAGACCATGCTCCATGGTCCATTCCTTGCAAAGTCTGAGTCACCTGAAGTTAAAGATGGAGTCCCTGGACGAGCTGTTTTCTACAAAGGCACCTTCTTTGAAGGAGTGCCGCATGATTTTTGGTCTGAAAGGGTCAATATTGTAAGTGGAGAAAAGCAGGAGAACTACACTATGACGATGAACTTTGATGGAGGAATTTGTGAAAAGCTTGTGTTCGATGGCTCAATCAACCAAGAAATGAAGCCGAAAAAAATGGAGTTTGTCGGCGATAAAACTTGTGATTTTACCACAGTTCGAAAGAAAATTGAAGTAGAATTTTTGGTTGAACAGAAAGCGGCTATTCGAAAGAAATAAATCTTGCGAAAAAATCTATATCTCTGCCTGGCCATAGCCGGGCAGTTTTTTTTATTCTGATTACTTGCCCATTCCCTTTTCGAGAAAATCAACTTGAATTAGTCTTGTACAAAGTAACAAAGAGCCTTCGCCTATGACACAAGAAAATATTCGCACTCTTTTTACTCAGCAACAGTCCAATTTTCTTTCGATTGGAAAGACTAATGCTAAAGAAAGATCATCCAAATTGAAAGGGCTTGAAGACTCGATTCTCAGGCATCGAACTCAAATTGTAGAAGCCATATATTTGGACTTTCGCAAACCCGAGACTGAGGTTGAGCTATCAGAAATATTCGTCGTTCTTAAAGAAATACGACATGCTCGAAAAAACCTACACAATTGGATTTTAGATACTAAAGTTCGAAGCCACTTGGGCCTTTTCGGAACAAGATCTTGGATAAGGAACGAATCCAAAGGAGTCGCTTTGGTGATATCACCTTGGAATTTCCCATTTAATTTAAGCATGTGTGCGGTTGTATCGGCAGTTGCTGCGGGATGCTGTGTTGTTCTAAAACCCAGTGAATTCACACCTAATATTAACAAGGTCATAAAGTCCATATTAACGGAGGTTTTCGAACCTAATCATGTATGTGTAGTAGAAGGAGATGCCTCGGTATCGACTGAATTGCTGAAGCTCCCATTCAATCATATCCACTTTACAGGAAGTCCTAAAATTGGTAAAATAGTAATGAGAGCGGCCGCAGAACACCTGTGCTCCGTAACACTCGAACTGGGAGGAAAATGTCCAGTCATAATTGACAAACATGTAAATATCAATCAAGCAGCTATGCGCATTGCGTGGGCTAAATGTTTGAATGCTGGACAGGTTTGCCTGGCGCCCGACTACCTCGTGGTACATATTGACGTCAGAGACAAACTAGTTGAAGCTATTGAAGGCTACTTCAAACAAATGTTCAATAATAAATTCACCGAGAATACTGACTATTGCGGAATAATAAACTCTTCAGCAGCAGACAGGATAACAGATCTGGCCAAGTCGGCAAATGCTCAGGTTAACAGAAGTAAAGATCCAAATACAGGAATTGATATTATTCAGCCGCTCATTATTAAAGAAGTTGATCTTAATGGCAGAATAATGGAGGAGGAAATATTTGGTCCATTGCTCCCTGTATGTACCTTCAATAATGAAAGCGAATTACTCTCTATACTGCAAGTAAATTCCAGACCACTAGCTTCCTATATATTCTCAAATAACAAGACATTTACCGATTTTGTAATTCAAAACACAAGATCGGGAGCTACGTGTATTAATGAATTAACCATCCACTTTAACAATCCTAATCTACCCTTTGGAGGAATCAATGGGAGCGGAATTGGAAAAAGTCATGGCCTACATGGGTTTCTAGAGTTCACGAATCAAAGAGCCATATTGAAGCAAACTTTTTCGTGGAACAGTGCTCATCTCATTGCCCCCCCCTACTCCAAAATCAAAAGATTCATTGCCAATTTTGTTGTGAAGTACTTCTAATTCAGCTTCATCTACAAAGTTTTTCATGCTGTACGAAAGGAGTTTGGTATATTGCAATCAAATACCTGCATTGCTACTTTAACCATTTTACCTTGGTACAAACATACTTTCCACAACGACTGTTGCCTGCGCGATACGATCGCTACCTTGCCTCTGGCTGGTTTCGTGGTTCTGTTATGTTATATAAAATGGACATGCTCTGTATAGATTCGAGCATCTATTCCGTTGTAAATATTCGTCTATCCCTGAATGGTTTTAAGTTTAAAAACAGACATGCGAAACTCATTCGTCGCAACGATAGAAAATTTAGCACACGAATTGGAAAAGTCGCACTAAATGCGCGAAAAGAGGAACTCTATCAATCGCATAAAAGTAGATTCAAAGGATTTATTCACTCAACCCTAAGCGAATATTTGGAGGCAGGTCGTGGTTTTACGGTCTTCAATACGCGGGAAGTATGCATCTATTCAGGGAAGGAACTTGTTGCTGTGAGTTACATCGATATAGGTGAAAAATCTGTAGCCAGTTTGCTTTGCTTATTTGACCGAGACTTTGCAAGTGCTAGCCTTGGAATTTACACCATGCTTAAGGAAATTGAGTACTGCCAAACCATGGGATTCAAGTTGTACTACCCAGGGTATATCCTAGACAATCAAGAGTCCTTCAATTACAAGTTATCACTGGGGTCAGTAGAATACTACAATGCCAATAAAAGATGGACTAGGCTTAACGATAGTTCAAATATACCGTCCCCAGCTTCAGTGTACAAAGAGGCCATGAATGAAGTAGGCTTTGCATTAAAGAATAAAGGAATCGAATACAGACAATGGATTTACCCTTATTTCTCGATGGGTTATATGGGATTCTGGAATGTGGATTTTCTGAAGTACCCTCTTGTATTCGAAATATCGTTCGGCTTTGACGGAAGTCCGCAATTGCTGCTATCCTTCGATGTAGAGCTGAATCAATATGTACTACTCACAACTCAAGTAGCTCATTCGCACGGACATCTCATCACCATGGAAATATCCAGTGAATTCCGGACCGAACATAACTACCTCCTACATTTGCTCAAAACAAATCAGGTATTCTGCAAGACCAAGAGCATCAAACAAATGGTACATGTCATTCAAAGTATCGTGAACAGAGCGCCGGATTTTCAAGGCAGACAATCCCAATATTTAATAGAGTCGATTGAAGCCTAAGTATCTTGCTATAAATCTAACTCCAATCCGACAGGACAATGGTCAGAGCCTTCTACCTCATTGAGAATGAATGAATCTTTTACGCTGGCCATCATTCTTTCCGATGTTAGGCAATAATCTATTCTCCAGCCTATATTCTTTTCTTTGGCTCCACCTCGTAAACTCCACCACGAATATTGCACCTCTTCGGGATATAGGTGCCGAAATGAATCCACAAAACCACTACTTATCAAGGAAGACATCCCATCAATTTCTTTTTGAGTATAGCCTGAAGTTTTATTGTAATTAGGTTTTGGCCTTGCGAGATCAATAGCTTGATGAGCGACATTGAGGTCGCCCACAATAATGGTGGGTTTTGTCTTGTCTAGCTCAACCAAATACTTCTGAAAATCAGCATCCCAACGTTCCCGATAATCCAATCTCTTCATTCCACTTCCAGAATTCGGTACGTAGACATCAACTAAAAAGAAAGCATCAAACTCAACAGTTAGAACTCTACCTTCTTGATCATGTTCTTCAATTCCAATATCGGATTTGATCGATATTGGTTCGGTTTTGGACAGGATCGCCGTCCCACTATAACCTTTGCGCACCGCCGAATTCGAATATATATGCCAGCCACTTATTTCAGAGAGGGCTTCCTGAACCTGGTCGTCCTGAGCTTTGGTTTCCTGTAAACAAATCACGTCAGGATCCATTTCTTTGAGGCGGTCGGCAAATCCCTTTTTCACACCTGCTCTTATACCGTTAACATTCCAAGAGATTATCTTCATCGCTCTATTTTTGAATTGGTAAATTAAGACAATACCTCCTGTGAACACAAAATAAATGGTGACTAGTTATGGAACTGGCAGACTATTGTCCACCGTATTCGAGTTTTCGAAAAGCATCAACCAATTTCTCACCGTTCATTTCCTTTGAGGCTATGATCTCGCGTCTTTGCAGAACAGTACTGGCGGCCAAAATGACGGGTATATTGGGATGGAAATGATCTCGTGAGTAGTGAAGATATTTCATTAACCGAAAAGCATTAAACCACCTAAAGAATCGTTTGGCATACGATTCTGGAGATGAGCTATTGGCAGCTATTTCTGCTCGAACTTCGGTCCATTTCACACTTTCTAAATACGAGCTTATTGACTCCGGTAGACTGGCTGTTCTCATTTGCTCGCAGAGCTCCAATTCTAAAAAAACCTTCAAGTCATCAAAAGATGCTGGATTATAGGTTGTAAGTTCTGCACCGTTGGCATCAAGGAACTCTTGAACAGCTTTACCTGTTCCAAACGGGACCCGATCTGAAGGTCGAGGAGAAGGAATTACCCTGGTATTCGTCAACTCCGTGAAATTTCCTCGGGCAATAATCTTGTGTAAAAAATAAAAATCCTCGCCTGCCTTCCTCCTATTCATACCACCTTCTAATTGGTAGTCGGCCCAACGCACAGCCATGGAACTTCCGACGGTTTGAAATGCATAAGGAAGTTCCAACCATTTTTGTTGCATGGTGTAATACCGCAAGTGCAATTCATATTGGGCAATTCCGTCGTACAAAGAGGAATCGTATTCAGAACCGCTCAAAGGATGCTCATAACGAATCGAACAACCCGGCGTCTTGCTATTTTGCGTAAAATGTGTCCTTATAGCGAGCAAATAATTACTATCGCACGCACTGTCGGCATCAAAGCAAACTATGACTCCATTCGTTTCTTGCGCACTTTCAAAACGCCAAGACGCCTCATCCATGGCAATTTTTCTGGCCAAACCAACTCCTGCATGCTTCTTTGGAAGATCTGTTTCATGGAGGACATGGAGAGTTAACCAGGATGGCAAGTGTTCCTTTAAGCTCCGTGCCGACTTAACTGAAAACTCATTCTGTTGTTTTATTTCTTCGGGCACATCGGCGTGAGCATTCACTACGACAATTATTTCAACCAAACATCCTGGATCATCATTTGCCGATAGGCTAAGTAATGAAGCTTTTAAGTCGGGTTCATTGAAACATGGAATGGTCACTATTATCTCCGTTCCCGCATGCATAGGTTCTTGAATGCGGGGTGTACCATTGCCGTATTTCGACAAATAGCGACTTGTTTCAATCGTCATACCTTCTCAGGGAGCTAATCTTTCCATGAACCACTCAAAATCTGCCGACAATCGATAAACTATTCGATCGTGTAGTCTGTAAGGACGTCCTTGCCAAAATTCAAATCGATGTGGTGAAATTTTGTAACCTCCCCAACCTTCTGGACGTGGCACATCTTGATCGGCAAATTGTTCTTGGTATTTGGCCAAATTTTCCTCTAAGGCCGCCCTGTCTTGGATAACCGCACTTTGGACGGATGCCCATGCGGCTAGCTGACTCTCCCGAGGTCGCGACGCGAAATATTCGTCTGAATCCTCTGTACTCACTTTTTCGGCAATTCCCGAAATACGTATTTGACGCTCCATTGAAGACCAATAAAAATTGGCACATACCTTGTTCGATAGAGCTAACTCCTTGCCTTTGGCCGAACCGTAATTTGTGAAAAAAGTCAATCCCAAATCCTTGGCATCGCGAAGTAAGACCACTCTCGCTTGTGGAAAGCCGTCGGCATCCAAGGTCGCTAGGTTAAACGCATTGTAATCAACCACACCGTCCTTCTGGGCCTCCTTCAACCAAGCATTGAACTGAACCCATGGATTGGCGTCGGCTTGGTCTTCTACAAATATCTTTCGACTGTAGTCCCTTCTATCGTTTTTTAAATTGTCTGTATTGCTCATCTCGTGTCGTTGAAAAGTCCAGTTTGACTAATGCAAGTTTATAACTTATGGTCGGATCAAAGAATGATATTCGCCATTCAATTTAACGGAAAAAATCAAAATGCATCTTAGAGGTACGGATATCATAGGGTTTTGCACTTGAGAGCACGTTAAGTTCAAGTCAAGTATAAGACACTTAAATATTTCTGGATAAAAAAGTGTATACTTGCAGAGTCTATTCTGACAATTCATAATTTTCCATTTCTTTCTTGCCCTTTCGTGGACATTTCGAAGAAAAGAACATTCCCAAAATCTGATTACAATTGAAACCAAACCTTTTACAAGGAGAATCAGGACAAACAAATTCCATTTATGTACGATATTATTGAACTGAACGGCATGAAGGTTTCGGACCTTAGAGATGTAGCCAAAAAACTGGACATCAAGAAGGCCGAGAAACTCAAGAAACAAGATTTGATTTACCAAATCTTGGATGAGCAAGCCATCAAACCGATTGCAAAACCGGAATCAAAGCCAGCCGCTCAGAAACCAGCTCCACGTCCGGCAAGGGCCGACAAAAAAGACGCTAGCGATGAGCCTGCCAAGGACAAAAAGCCAGAAGCAAAAGGAGACTCACCTGCCAAGAGCAGACCAGCTCCAAGAAAACGACCTAGGCCAGAAACAACTTCCGATGACACAAAAAAGGAAGAAGTAAAAGCTGAAGACGGAGAGAAAGAAAGTCCTCGTCCTCCGCGCAGCGATAGCGACCGTCGGAATGATCGACGAGATCGAGATCGCAAAAGAGAAGGTGACCGGAAAGACGGTGATCGAAAAGACAAAGATCGCAAGGACAACGAACGTAAAGACAACGATCGTAACAAGGACAACGATAGAAAAGACAATGATCGCGGAAGAGATCGTGGAAGAGATCGAAATGATCGAAACGAACGTCGATCGAATCAAAATCGCGGCAATGGCAACGGTAACAGCAATGACCGTCACCGCCGAGGTGCTCCAGATGAGCATGGATACAATTTTGACGGACTGATCAACTCTGAAGGGGTACTTGAAATTATGCAAGACGGTTATGGTTTCTTGCGTTCTTCAGACTTTAACTACATCAACTCACCAGATGATGTATACGTTTCTCAATCGCAAATCAAACTTTTTGGATTGCAGACGGGAGATACCGTTATGGGATCTGTTCGTCCGCCAAAAGAAGGTGAGAAATACTTCCCTTTGATTAAAGTGGATATGATTAACGGCCGTGATCCAGCATTTGTGCGTGACCGTGTGCCTTTTCAATATTTAACGCCCCTTTTTCCTGATGAGCGTTTCAGATTGGCGGATAACAATCCAAACCTTTCGATGCGTATCATGGACTTGTTTTCACCAATAGGCAAAGGACAACGTGGAATGCTTGTTTCGCAACCAAAGACGGGTAAAACGACCTTGCTTAAGGATGTAGCCAATGCCATTGCAAGCAATCACCCTGAGGTTTATTTGATTATTCTACTTATCGACGAACGTCCTGAGGAGGTAACTGATATGCGACGAAGTGTAAGAGCTGAAGTTGTTTCATCAACATTCGACGAGCCAGCAGAACGCCACGTGAAAATCGCCAATATCGTTTTGGAAAAAGCGAAGCGCTTGGTTGAGTGTGGTCATGATGTGTGCATACTCCTTGACTCAATCACTCGATTGGCAAGAGCATACAATACAGTATCTCCAGCTTCAGGCAAAGTCTTAACGGGTGGTGTCGATGCGAATGCATTGCACAAACCAAAACGTTTCTTTGGAGCGGCAAGAAATATCGAGAACGGTGGTTCACTCACCATCATTTCTACTGCACTTACCGAAACTGGTTCGAAAATGGACGAGGTGATTTTCGAGGAATTCAAAGGAACTGGAAACATGGAGCTTCAGTTGGATAGAAAAATATCTAACAGAAGAATTTATCCAGCAATTGATATTCTTTCGTCGGGAACAAGAAGAGAGGATCTTCTGATGGAAAAAGATGTGCTTCAACGCATCTGGATCTTGAGAAAACACCTTGCCGATATGAACCCAATCGAAGCAATGGAGTTTGTGAAAGACCGAATTCAAAATACAAAAGATAACAATGAGTTCCTTGTGTCTATGAACAGCTAAGACATTTGACTCAAATAGATTTATTCCGATTCTTCCGATTAAACCGCGAAGAATCGGAATTTTCTTTTTTACCCCTCCTAACTAAAGTACATTTGCGTCATAATCGTTGTTTATGAAAAAAGCTAGATCCATAGCTCTTACGCTTGCACTGATTTGGATACTGGTCAAACTGGTATTCTTCTTTCTGGGCCGCTCGTCCTTCGGATATGAAGTGGGCGTCTTAGTGAACATGTTGTTCATTCTAATTACCATTGCTGCAACACTGTGGTTCAAGTACAAAGAGGTGACGCTGGCCGATTCTACATTTTTGGACGACCTCAAAGATGGTATGAAACATGCCGGCATGTACATCATCATTGTTCTGGCCTTTACCTTCCTCTTCCTCAAAGTAATCGAACCCGATTTCCTCGAGAGCAAAGTTCGAGAAGGTGTTCAAGCCATGACTGAACATCTAGAGATTCCCGGGAATTTTGAAAAAATAAAAGCCGAAAGTCCGGCTCCGGACACAGTAACCAAGGAATATATTATTGAACGTACAGAAGAGACTCGCCGACAACTTCTCAGTGTGGGAGTTACCATGTCACTGTCACTTTTTGCGCTATTTGCCGTATCCATGTTGTACGCAGTGCTCACAACTTTACTTTTTCGAAAGGTTTTGTTGAAATGATTCGCGCTGCAATAATTGAAAACAAAGGACGTTTGCTAATTTTGAACCCATCGTCAAAACATACTATTTTGAAATTGTCTCGGTACGTATTTCTTTTCCTCTGTCTCCTGCTCGCTGGCCAAGTTTCGGCTCAGCGCAACAAGTCTGGAGTTCGGAGCATGAAGAATTTGCCGACTTTCGACGATAAGAAATTCCATTTTGGCTTCTTGCTGAGTTTGAATTCTTCAGATTTCACCATCAGCTACAAGCCCCAGTTCGACTTTGCCGATTCGCTACAGTCCATCGAAAATGATCCACAGTCTGGATTCAACTTGGCCCTTTTGGCCTCCTTGGACATGCATAAAAACATTCGCCTACGCTTTATTCCAGGACTTTCGTTCCAAGATCGCGGACTGAATTACTACTTTCTCGATGAAGAGGGAAAGACTGAAACGGTCTTTCGAAGGACCGAATCGGTTTACCTTGACCTTCCTTTGATGCTGAAATTGAGGACCAACAGACTTAGAAATTTCGCGGCTTATGCGTTGGTTGGAGGTAAGTATAGCATAGACATGCAAAGTCAGAAAGACGTCGACAACCAGGCCGAAGTCGACAAAATCTTACGTCTGAAAAAAACCGACTATTCCCTTGATGTAGGCGCAGGAGTAGATTTTTTCCTCCCCTACTTCAAATTTGGGCTAGAGCTGAAAACGGCTATTGGCTTTCCGAATGTCCTAATTCAGGAGGATACACCATTTTCTACGCCTATTGAATCCCTCCGAACACGTACGGTTATTTTCTCGCTCACTTTTGAAGGTTAGCGCTTCGCGCAAATGAGAAAGGCCCGTCGTTCAATTCAGTCTGAATAACGTTTATATTTGGAGCCGAATGTCATTTCTATTTTCTGGTAAACATACACCTCGCTGGGTCATCTTTCTGATAGATGTTACCGTGTGCGTCTTCGCTTTTGTCCTAGCCTATCTCATTCGCTTTGAGTTCAAGCCCCCCGAAGATGAAATCGACTTGGCCATTTCCTTTATTGGAATTTTCCTCGCCGTGCGCGCTGGATCCTTTATCCTTGGAAAAACGTATGCGGGTATCATCAGGTATACGAGCACACAAGACTCCGTTCGAATTTTTACCGTAATTTCAGGTGGCACGATGTTATTTATTGCCATGAACCTGCTTAGGAATCGAGTTTTCGACCTCCCCTACTTTGTTCCTAACTCGATTCTTCTTATTGAATACTTGGCCTCGCTTTTTGCACTTATCGTGAGTCGAATCGCTGTAAAAGTACTTTACCTCGAACTAAAAACTCCGAGCAAGGCTAAAATGCGGGTTGTGATATTCGGCGCTGGTGAGAGCGGACGAATAACCAAACGAGCCTTTGACCAAGAAAACACCAGTGGAATTGAAGTGGTGGCATTTTTGGATGATGACAAAACCAAATCTGGAAAGAAACTTGAAGGAGTGAGCATTTATCACTGGAGGAAAGCGGAAGAACTATTTGCCTCCGGTAAAGTAGACCAGATCATCATTAGCGTCCAAAACATCGAGAATTCACGGAAATCTGATATCATTGATGAGGCCCTGAAACACAATATTCAGGTGATGAATGTTCCGCCAGTACAGCAGTGGATCAACGGACAGCTTTCAGTCAAACAAATGCGCCAGATTCGCATTGATGACTTGTTGGGTCGTGAGAGCATCCAACTGGATAGTGAAAATGTACGCCAGCAAATCAAAGGAAAGCGCGTGTTAATTACTGGGGCAGCAGGATCTATAGGCAGTGAGTTGGTACGACAAGTACTGGCTTACGAACCTTCCAAAGTATTTATATGCGACCAAGCTGAAACTCCACTTTTTGAGTTGGACGCCGAGCTAGTTAAAGAAGGACAAAAAGAACTCTACGAAGTAATAGTAGCCGATGTCCGCAATCGAGAGCGCATTCATCGTGTGTTTGAGCATTGCACTCCGGATATTGTGTACCACGCAGCGGCGTACAAGCATGTACCCTTGATGGAAGAGAATCCAAGCGAAGCCGTGCTTACGAATGTTCAGGGGACAGTGAATATGGTCGACAAATCCCTGGAATTCAACGTGGAGAGATTTGTTTTTGTCTCAACCGACAAGGCTGTGAATCCGACCAATGTTATGGGAGCGACCAAACGCGTGGCTGAGCGATATATTAAACTGCGTACCTCCAAGGACAAGACGACTTTCATAACTACCCGTTTTGGCAACGTTTTGGGCTCGAATGGATCGGTCATTCCCCTATTTAGGAAACAAATTGCCGAAGGAGGACCTGTTACAGTGACACATCAGGAAGTCACGCGATATTTTATGACTATTCCCGAGGCCGTGCAACTCGTTTTAGAAGCAGGAGCCATGGGAGAAGGAGGCGAAATATTTGTTTTCGACATGGGACAACGTGTCCGCATCATTGATTTGGCCAAGAACATGATCAAGTTGAGTGGCCTAGAATTGGGAAAAGATATTGAGATAGAAACGGTAGGGTTGCGACCTGGTGAGAAGCTGCATGAAGAGCTTTTAAGTAACAAAGAGAACACCTTACCCACGCATCACCCGAAAATCTTGCGGGCCAACCACACCGAACTTGATGATGGAGAATTGGAACAGCAGATAGCTGAGCTCGTGCACTCCTTTGCCCAACAAAACAACGATCATTTGGTCAAGCTCATCAAACAATTGGTTCCTGAATTCCGCAGTCAGAACTCGACCTTTGAAAGGCTTGACTCTTAGTAATAGGACCTTTGTGAACCATTTGCGCTTGTCGCTAATATTGAGCTAAGAGAGGACGCGGAACCATGATTTAACTCAAAATTTCGAAAACTCTTTCACTTGATCGCAGGGAGTGTGTGTAAACTCGTATTTTTGACTAAATTTTGAATTATGACCGTAGATCAACACATTGAATTGGCACAATTGCAACAGGAGCTAAGCACTTATATTGGGCTTGGGGATAACTCCTTGGTTTTCAATTTCGATGAACACAACGGCAAGTTTAAGCTGCACCTAATTACAGTGAATCCTCGCCACAACCAGTCTTTTCTATACAATACGACTGAAGGGCTTTCAAAAGTTGACGCCTTACGGCAAATGCTGATTTACGTGCAAAATCAGAAAGACAAGGAGAATTCATATACCATTCAGTGGTCCTTGCAAGGTGAGAACAATCTACACACGAGTTATTTCAGCGCGAAGAATATTCTCGGTGCACTGGACAAGTTGTACTACGACCGCGATCCGAATGTCATTACTGTTTTCAACGTAGCTCTCAATCCAACCGCGTAAATATTTCACTTCGGGCGGACACATATAGAACTTTGAAAGCTCCTTCCGAGGACATGTACAAAGTAAAAGGGAGCAAGCATTTTGGCTATGCATTTCCTGTGTGGAGTGAGGAGGAGATCAAGGCTGTTTTGGAGCAGTTGCGAGCCGATCATCATGCCGCACGTCATCACTGTTATGCCTTTCGCTTGGGTTTGGATAAGGCGCACTATCGTGCAAATGATGATGGTGAACCGAGTAATTCGGCAGGTAAGCCCATCTTAGGGCAAATTGAATCCTTTGACCTAACCAATATTCTCATTGTAGTCATCCGTTATTTCGGAGGGACCAAATTGGGTGTTGGAGGATTGATCGACGCGTATCGTACGGCGGCAAGGATGGCCATTGAAAAGGGTACCATCGTTGAGCTCCAGGTAACTAATTTGTATCAAATCAACTTCCCCTACAGTTTGATGAGCGACGTGATGGGCTTCCTGAAGAAATGGGATCTCCCGCAATTCGAACAAGACTTTGACATGGCTTGTAGTCTCCAAACTGAAGTTCGCCTCGACGACGCTCAAATGCTTGAAGAATTCTTCGAAGAACTTGAGGGAGCCGAGGCCAAACTGGTTGGTACAAAGTAGCGCGACAACGCTCAATTTAAGCGATTTTCACTGTTTGCAACCTTGTTGAAAATAATCCGACAAAGCGCACAGGTCGGCGCTTTCCGATGCTAACTTTGAAGTATACCTATGCTTCAACGAATTCTTACATTCGGATGTTTGTTTTTGGGCGTTCTACTCGCTCAAGGACAACAAGTTACTGTCATAAATAATTATGGTGACACGACTGGTATGGGCCCAAATCAGGCCTTTCAATTACGAGAAACGCAGAAGCACACGGTCGTTATCAACTACTACGAAGTTGCGGACACAGCCCAAATTGATCGATTGACCATGCTCATCAATGGAGCGCTAGGTTTCTACATTGATCAATCCTACGAAGTCAAAAACGACAAAGTCGCCTTTCGCAAAAGCCGTAAGACGATGGTGAAAGAAATGAACCAAATAGTTGTCGACGCCGTCAAATTCTACCGCTACCGAGAAATTGTCAATTTTAGTGGATTCTCCGATCAAGTAGCAAAAAAGATAGATGCGCTTGCCGAAACGAAATTGTCCAGTTCCTCATTGGACGGGAAGCCGAATATCAATCTGCAAAAAGAAGAAATCGCCCGACTAAAAATTGAGGATTTAAAATCACTGGCATTCTTGGAAGTGGGATCATTTTCTGGTGACAATTTGATGGTCATCAGCAATACCTCCGTTGAAACAATTGATCAGGCCACCCAAGAGGCATTGCTGCTTGAGCTTAGCGAATTTAAAACACACGACGAGTTGAACACCATGCAATTTGACCTGAGCAATGCTAGCATCACCCTGCTTGCTTCTGAAGATGAGTTCTTGCTTCCCGATTATCAGAGTCAAACTGAACCGCAGGATGATTTTGCCAAGCAAGTCCTAGCGATGTTGGAGGAAAACAAGCAAGAAATGCGCATCATGCGTAGTGAGATAGACCAAATTCGCCGGGAGCAAGAACGAGAACGGCAGCAGCAAGAAACCAACTCCAACGTTCAGAAGCAGATAGATGAACTTCGTGAGATGATAGTGACCTTGGTTCAAGGTGAAATTGCCGGTTTAGGAGAAGGGAAAACCAAGGTGCCTGCTCGTCCGCGAATTGCCAATTTACCGTCGGACGTCACGCTTACATTTGCCAGCGGCTCAACCTCTATCAATGGTGCTGGACAGCTGATTGTGAGTGAAATAATTGATCTCCTGGCACATTATCCGGAGATGAAAGTGATGATCACGGGGTATGCCGACTTGCAAGGAGATCCGGCGAAAAATCTGATCATTTCTCAGAACCGAGCCAAGCAAGTGCGCAAACTCATTGCCCAACGAGGTATTTCGAACGACCGTCTGATTATGAATTATTTTGGCGACAGTCAAGCCTCGAGCATTTCTCAATCGGAACGAAAAGTTGTAATCGAGTTTTTGTATTAATCCATCAACTTTTGGTTCGGTCGTGTCTTTGTCCGTTCAAATTGCGATTTTTGCCGCATGAAGATTATTTGCATTGGACGAAATTATGCGGATCACGCGAAAGAGTTAGGGAACTCGGCGCCTGCCGAACCCATATTCTTTTTAAAGCCCGACTCAGCGATTCTAGCCCATCGACATCCCTTGTTCATTCCTGAGTGGACCAAGGACATTCATTATGAAGTTGAATTGGTCGTTCGTATCAATCGGTTGGGAAAGTATATCGAGGAATCTTTTGCTCACAAGTATTACGACGAAATTGGAATTGGCATCGACTTCACCGCTAGGGATATTCAGCAAGAATGCAAGACAAAGGGATTGCCATGGGAAAAGGCCAAAGCATTTGACGGAAGTGCCGCGCTGAGTAGGGCCTTCTTGCCATTGACCGAACTAGGTGGAGAGGTTCAAGATATACGCTTTACGCTTGAGAAAAATGGTGAGGAAATGCAAACTGGTTGGTCGGGCGACATGATTTTCACTGTAAATCAAATCATTGCCTACGTGTCACAATTTATGACGCTTCGCATGGGAGACTTGATTTACACGGGAACACCTGCAGGTGTGGGGCCTGTAAAGCCCGAAGATGTATTGGTGTGCAAATTGGCCGACAAGGAATTACTCAAAGTAAAAATCAAGTAGATTCTACCAGAAGACACCTTTGGATTGTGCTTCTTTCCTTTCCTTGTTCACGACCTCCGTCTGCCTACGGATAGATTCCTCGTGCAGATTCTCCAAGAAATTCTTGATAAATGAAGTCGACACGTTGGCTGGTTTTAGCGCTTTGTCGTATAAATCAATAACCTCTTTCCAACGCTCCAACTGCAGGATGGTGAGTCCGTGCTCCTTTTTATAATCGCCTATGGCATCGGTTAATTCCATGCGGGCCGATAAGAATCGAGCGATTTCTTCGTCCAATGTATCTACCTCAGCTCGTAGTTTTCCGAGTTTGCTGATCACCGCGGGATCGAGAATATCTTCGCGCCTCCAGATGAGATTGTTAAGCAGCAGCTTCAATTCACTGGGGATGATTTGTTGCTTGGCATCACTCAGGGCTTCGGCAGGACATGGGTGCGATTCGAGCATTAAGCCGTCCATTCCCAGGTCGATCGCCTTCTGAGCAATTTCACCTAGGCCTTCTCTTTTCCCATTGATATGGCTTGGGTCACAGAGCATGGGTATCTCGGGGAAGTGCGTGCGCATGGCAATAGGAATTTCCCACATGGGTTTATTCCGATAATTCGATTTCCCATAAAATGAAAAGCCACGGTGCAATACGGCAAGCTGACCTATCCCTGCGTGTTTCAATCGTTCAACAGCTCCAATCCACAGTTGCAGATCGGGGTTTAGGGGATTCTTTATGACGACTGGAATATCTACACCTTTTAGTGAGTCGGCGATTTCTTGAACAGAAAAGGGGTTCACTGTAGTGCGAGCGCCAATCCAAAGAATATCTATTCCTGCTTTCAAGGACGCCTCCACATGTTCTGAATTCGCCACTTCTGTTGCTACGGGTAGCTTGGCCAATTGACCAGCTTGTTTGAGCCATGGCAAGGCTACCGAGCCCATCCCTTCAAAGGAATCAGGACGTGTACGGGGTTTCCAGATACCGGCTCGAATCACATCGATCTTGGAAGAATCAATGGACTTGGCAAAAGAAGCCAATTGACTTTCAGATTCGGCACTACATGGACCGGCGATGACAAATGGTCGATCGGTCCTTTTAAAATCAACTTTCATGCAAAACAAAGGTAAGAAGAACTCCTTTACAGAAACCCCAACAACTTTGTGGATGAAGGTATTAGAAACACTGTTTTTAATATTATTGGCTTATGAAAAATATTTGGATCCTGGGATTGATGGCAATGGCTAGTTGCTCTCCCCCACTTTATTTACCCAATACGGTGCAAGCTCCAACCCTATTAGAACAAGGAGAAGTAGAAGTAGGCACCTATTGGGGTAGTGATAACCTCAACGTACAAGTTGCGGGCGCGGTAACCGATAAAATAGGCATATTGGCCTCCGGCGCGTCGGACTTCAATTCAATGTCCGATAGTACCTACCATCATTTTGGCGAGGTTGGAATTGGGTATACGCACCATTGGGCCGACTTAGAAAACAGGTCGAAAGTGGCCCCCTTGATCATGGGATTTGCCGGCTATGGGGCAGGTGTTGTTCGAGGTGAAAACGACTCTGGGGTATCTGATGACAACACCTTCACCAGTTACGGATGGGGAATGTATGACCGCGTGTTTTTCCAACTGGGCGGTGGGTTCACCCAAAAGAATGTCGAATTGCTCTTCAACCTACGCACGACCTATGTCACCTTCCATAAGCTGGAGACCAATTTCGCCAATCTACGAGGTACAAGCAGAGAAAACGTATTTCTAGAGCCTACATTGACCTTGAAAGCTGGAGGAGAACGATTGAAATTTTTCGGTCAATTGGGATGGGCTTATTCGTCCAAGGAAATGAGTGAAGTTGCATTCAGACAAGAGCCGCTGATGCTTTCTCTTGGAATCAACTATCAGCTCAATTTTAAAAAGTAAGATTTTCGTCAATTAAAAAGAGCGACATCCCATAAGTGGGTTGTCGCTCTTTTTTTGTGCCCGGAGCGGGACTCGAACCCGCACATCCATACGAATACATGGCCCTCAACCATGCCTGTCTACCAATTTCAGCACCCGGGCGAAGGGTGTTTCAATGAACAAATGTCCATTTTATTCTTCCAATTCTGGCAAAAAAACGCCAAAAAAAAGAAAAGGTGCGCTGGCAAGTTATTACTCACTCACACACCTTTTTGGTGATCCCGCTGGGATTCGAACCCAGGACCCATACATTAAAAGTGTATTGCTCTACCAGCTGAGCTACAGGACCAGTACTGCTTCAAAAGCGGGTGCAAATATAAAGTGATTTCGATTAAATTCGCAAGCATATTCCAATTTTGTCCCAATCATCTTCATTACCCCTTGATTTACAGGTGTTTTCGATTGAAAGAATGACAAGTTTGAACAATAAAACATAGCTAGGATCTACTGAGCCTTGAAAAAGGTGTCGGTATAAAAGTCTATTTAGAAACAATCCAATCGCCAATAATGCAGCAAAGGAGGGAATAAATCGTTTTCTTTGTAATAAATGCTCGTCAGAGCAACTTTTCAGATGACAATTGCATCTAATTGTTAGAAACCAAAATAGCAAGAAAAATGAGAAAACTTATTCTCTTGATTATCATGGCACTGCCTATCTGCGCAGTTGCCCAAAACACCGAACCGAACGACTTGGTAACTAGTGCGTTTACGTCACAAGAAATCGCCAACATGAGCGATCAACAAGTAGAGCTTCTAAATTTTCAAGCAACCTCTGGATTTATAGTTTCGGAAGGAAAAACTGGAATTGAAAACTGTATTTCAGCTGGAGAGCTGCTGCACAAAGAAAGTGGAACACCTATTTCTGTTGACGACCTGGAAGATCTCAATATCCACTTATTTGATTTTGAACAACTAGAAAGCACACATACCAACTACTGTTTTGAAGATGGTACTGTAATAATGATCTATTCAAGTGAGCGTCTGGAAACGTTAT
>JADFAK010000122.1 GCA_015665315.1 Flavobacteriales bacterium
ATTTGCTTTCAGTTATTCTGACACGAACCGAGAGACTTTGGAGGCCTATGGAGATTACAAGTCCTTCGATAGAGATTTTAGAGTCAGCAAGGAATTGCTCGAGGAGCTTGGTCAGTTTGCAGCCGAAGAGAGAATCCCTATGGATCGAGCGCAATTTGAGCATTCATCGCATGTACTTGGAATACGATTGAAGGCCCAGATAGCAAAGAATATTTTTGAAGATGAAGCGTACTACTACGTTGCGCTGGCCGATGACCCAGAATTTATCAAGGCACTAGAGGTAATCCAAGATTATAATCGATTTTTTGTAGCCGGATTAAAGGAGCAAAAGACCGAAGTGCAAGCTCAATAGACTAGGTTGAATTGCCTATCTTTGAGACCCTAATATTTGAATCAATAACCCTAAAAATAGTACTATGGCTTTCGAATTACCAGCATTACCTTATGCTTTTGATGCGCTAGAACCACACATAGATGCACGCACGATGGAAATCCATCATGACAAGCATCACGCAGGATATACCAACAACTTGAACAATGCAATTGCAGGAACCGATTTGGAAGGTAAATCTATCGAGGAGATTCTTCGCGGATTGGACATGAATAACGGCGCTGTGCGCAACAACGGTGGTGGTTTCTACAACCATTCACTTTTCTGGACTGTCATGTCTCCAAACGGTGGAGGTGCGCCAGAAGGTGAGCTCGCAGCAGCAATCAATACAAGTTTTGGATCGCTAGATGCATTCAAAGAAGCATTCGCAAAAGCAGCGGCAACCAGATTTGGTTCAGGTTGGGCTTGGCTTTGTGTTCACCCAGGTGGAAAATTGGAAGTTTGCTCTTCGGCAAACCAAGACAATCCATTGATGGCCGGTATTGGATGCACTGGAACTCCTGTCCTCGGACTCGATGTTTGGGAGCATGCATACTACCTCAACTACCAAAACAGACGACCAGACTATATCGGCGCTTTTTGGAATGTTGTAAACTGGACTGAAGTTGCTCGCAGATTTGCAGCAAGTAAGTAAGAACTAAAAATACAACGGTCCCGGAATGCCGTTCAGCGGTGTTCTGGGATTTTTTTTGTGAAAGATTTTGTACTCATAGTAGCAGGTGGTGTCGGCAATCGAATGGGAGGTGCTCTGCCCAAACAATTCATGGAATTGAATGGGATGCCTATCATTCTGCGCACAATTCAACGTTTCAATTCCTTCGATGCCAAACTCAACATTGTCGTTGTCATCCATCCGCAATACATTGACCTCTTTGAAGAGCTGTGCTCGTTCTATAAATCGCCTTTTTCGGGACAAGTCGTAGCAGGTGGGAAAACACGTTTTGAATCGGTTAAAAAAGGGATAGAAGCATTGCCTGCAAACGCGCATATAGTTGGAGTTCATGATGCGGTGAGGCCGTTCGTTTCGGAAGAGGTTATAGAAAGGTGCTTTCGCAAGGCCAGAAGCAAAGGCAATGCGGTTCCAGTTGTTCCTGTAGTCGATTCCATCAGAGAAATTGAGCCAGGGGGGAGTAAAATAGTCGATCGTGCCGCTTTGAGATTGATTCAAACACCCCAATGCTTTGAATATTCCTTGCTCAGAGATGCCTATCTGCAAGAAGATCAAGCAGCTTTTACCGATGATGCCAGCGTTGTAGAGGAACTTGGTATTAAGATAAATTTAGTTGACGGCAATCGACTGAATTTTAAAATCACCACCCCAGAAGACTTTGAATTGGCCTGCGCAATATGCCCTTAGTTGGATGAACTATCCATCAAATACTCAGAGTTGATTTTCTTCCAATTACCCTTTTTGTACAAATAGTAGATTCCGGCCGTTACCAAAACCAAGGAAAGTAAAGCCATAGGAAGGTTGGATACGCTAGCTTCTAAACTATCTTCAGGAGCTTCCAAGTCGCCATAATAATGAACGCTCAATACCGCCAACGAATTGTTGACGAAATGAGCAAGTACGGCCGACCAGATTGTTCCGGAATAGATAACGAGATAGCCAAAAACAGCTCCGAGAAGCATTCGTGGGATGAAGCCGTAGAACTGCATGTGAATGGCGCTAAATACGATCGCCGAAACCCAGATTCCTATATGTGCATTTCCAAACATTTTGACAATCTGCGATTGGATAACTCCGCGAAAGGCAAACTCTTCGCAAATGGCGGGGACCACGGCGAACAACACAATGTTCAAGAACAAAGAAGGATGGTCGCCATTTGAGAGCATCAACACGGTTAGTTGATCTGCCATTTCTTGGAAGGGCTTGAGGTTGATTTCTATCCATCCACCTGCTGGAATGAGCGCTTCATTCAATGCGATCGATTGCTCCATGAACGGGAGCGACGCTAGCATAAGAATTGGAGCAAGAAAAAGCAGTTTGCCTGGTTTGACTAAAAAGCTATTCACCGATTGCTTCCCGAAAAGGAACATAAATAATAGCGAAGCGCCTAAAAAGCCCAATATCTGGTTGCTGGTTTGAACCAACTTGAGCGCATTTATTTGTGCTGGAACGATTTGTTCTAGATCGGCGTGCTGAATATCTGGCACTGAACTGCCGAAAATAATAGGGCTTAAAGCGCTTCCTATCAGGGTGCTGAGGCCAGTCATCGTCACGAAAAGAGCGATGAAGAACAGCAATCTTAACAGCGGACTGAAAGTACGGAATGCCTTGATGACCATATAGCGGCGATGAATTCGTAATTTTGCGCCCCAAAGATGCCTATAATAAGCTTGTGGTAAAAATTGCAGACATAGAATTACCTGATTTTCCGTTGTTGCTTGCACCAATGGAGGATGTCAGCGATCCCCCATTTCGTGCGCTATGCAAGAAGTACGGGGCAGATCTGATGTACACAGAATTTATATCTTCGGAAGGGTTAATTCGTGATGCCGCAAAAAGCGTCATGAAATTGGATATCTACGAGTATGAACGACCAGTGGGTATACAAATCTTTGGCAGCGAAGTGGATTCAATGTTGAAATGCACCGAAATCATTGAACGCACTAATCCCAACCTCCTCGATATCAACTATGGATGTCCGGTGAAAAAGGTCGCATGTCGAGGTGCGGGAGCTGGAATTCTTCAGGATATTCCGAAAATGGTGTCCATGACGAAACAAATAGTGGAGTCAACATCATTGCCTGTTACAGTAAAAACCAGATTGGGATGGGATGAGGATACCAAGTACATTGTGGAAGTAGCGGAAAGATTGCAAGACATTGGAATTAAAGCAATTTCAATTCATGGCCGTACACGTAAACAGATGTACAAGGGTGAGGCAGATTGGTCGCTCATCGCGGATGTAAAGAACAATCCACGAATGACAATTCCCGTCTTTGGAAATGGGGACATCACAACTCCAGAGAAAGCATTAGAGTACAAGAATCGATATGGCGTCGATGGAATTATGATTGGTCGTGCCTCCATCGGAAATCCGTGGATTTTCAATGAGATCAAACATTTTCTGAAAACCGGCACGCATTTGGTTCCTCCTTCCATCGGAGATAAGGCAAATGCAGCTCGAGAACATTTGACCATGTCGGTTAATTGGAAAGGTGACCGACTAGGAATCGTCGAGATGCGCCGCCATTATGCCAATTACTTCAAAGGAATTCCTGATTTCAAGGAGCATCGAATGGCCCTTGTGACAATGGATCATTTGGATGATATTCTAGGTAAATTGGATGAGATCCAAGATTTGTTTGGGAATCGTGTAATTGACAGCCGTTCGCTCTAAGCTCCCAACGAGACGAATCGCTTGATTAAGTAGCGGACAAGTGCCAAAGAAAAGGCAAACCCTACAGCCATCACCGAAAGGATGACCTGAAGAACATCAAACCATTCTACCGACACCGGGTAGTATGGGATCATGGCACCTTCTAGCCGAATGAGTCCAAACGATTGCTGTATAAAACAAAGTCCCACCCCAAATGCGATCCCTATCACCGCTCCAATGAAGTAGATGAAAATGCTCTCCAGAACAAAAATTGAATTGATCGACGGACGAGTGACTCCCATACTTTGCAAGATGAAAATATCCTTCTTCTTCTCAATTATTAGCATGGTTAATGAGGCCACGATGTTGAAGGCGGCAATGATCAATATGAAGAGTAGGATTAGAAAGGTCGCCCATTTTTCTGAAGCGTTGGTCTGATAAATGAGGAGGTTCTTTTGATACCTTGTGCGTACCTTGAAATTAGGACCGAGCATTGTTTGCAGACTTGCGGCTACAGCGTCAACATCTGCGCCTTCAGTGACAGCTACTTCTAGGCCTGAGATCTCGTTTTCGTAGCCAAATAGTTCCTTGCAATATGCCACAGGAGCGATGATGTATTTCACGTCCAATTCAGCATTAACCGAATAGACACCGCCTACCATAATTGGTAGTGTGTGAAATGCTCCTTGCTTGCTCGTTTTGATTTTTTTACCGCGTTTCGGCGCATGAATATTGATGACGGGAGCTTCACCTTCACGAAACCGAATTCCTAGTTCCCCTCGGATCCCCCTTCCGATAACACTGTAGTTGAGGTTGTTGTCGCGCAAGACAAATTTCCCTAAATACATCATGGTGTCCAAGGTCGACATTTCGCCGTAGGTAGGGCTTACTCCTTTGATTGTAGCGACTGTGTTTTGCTCCCCGTAGTTAATCCAAACATCTTCCTCAATAACCTCTGACATCATCCCTACACCGTCGGTCTTGGCTATGGCCATGTAGTCCAAGGTGTCGATGTCGATAGTCTTCCCTTCGGCAGCGCTAATTGTTATGTCGGCGTCGAAGGAACTAAAGAGGCTGCTGACAAGATCTTCGATACCATTAAAAGCGCTTAGAATAATTATCATAGCAGCAGTCACACCGGCCACAACGACCATTGAAATCATCGAAATAAAATTGATGATGTTCTTCGACTTTTTAGAGAAGAAATACCGTCTTGCTATGAAGCTTGTTACGTTCAAGAGTCCGAGGCTACAACTAATTTCCAGCTTAAACTGGTCTGCTGGCCTTCAAAGATAAACTCCCTCTCACCAAATCCAATTATTGTTTCCATGCCAGTACGACCAATCCAGTTCCGGAAGGATGGGCACCTCTTGCGTCAAGGAAATTCAGAACGTAGCAGAATGGGAAAGTGATGAGGTAGTAAAATGGTAAAATGATCAGGAAGAGTTTTGAAATATTCAAAAGTTTCATGGGCCACTTCATGGAAATACGCCATGATATGGTTCCAGGAGTACCGTATTGATAATGAGCCTTGACCTTGTCAAAGCCAGCCTTCTTGAGTTTGTCCTTGATTTCATCCATGCCATATCCATCACGCACATGCTCTTCGATAAAGGATGTAGCATCGTCGTCATGGACATCAGAACCACCTTGGTCGGAAGGCGTACTAATGATCAACATTCCCCCAGACTTCAAACTCGCATGATAATTCTCCATGACCGTTACGTCTTCTTCAATGTGTTCCATTACATCGACACATAGAATCAGATCAAAGGCATTGGGCTTGCGGAAAGTGACCAAATCGTCAACCTTAAAAAGGACGTTGTCCTTTCCGATTTTGTGGAAAAAAGCGTTGCAGTCGCATACTTGATCTTCTTTCACATCGATGGCGAGGATGCAGTTCTTATCACTGAACTTGCTCATGTAGTAGGTGTACTGACCAAAACCAGCACCAGCATCCAATATATGCGCCTTTTCAGGAGCAGTTTTGCGCCACTTGTTTAATTCGCGATGAACGTGCCAAGCCCTCAATAACAACAAGTCTAAAAGGCGATAAAAGAGTTTTCTGAGTCCCGGGGTAGAGTTGAAAAAATTCCCCAAGGTTTTTTTAATCGGATCGTAATGCATGTTCTTAGTCCTTGAGCAATTGGTCTATTTCTTCAAAATAATCGAGGGAGTCATCGATGAAAAATGATAATTCCGGAATTTTTCTCAGCTGTTTCCCAACACGTGAACCCAAAATCTTACGAATTTTCCAGTTCACTGCATTTACCTTGGCCAGTGCTTCTTTTTTGTCGCTTACCGCCATAAAAGACAAATATATTTTAGCGACACCAAGATCGGAGGTAACCCGCACTATAGTGACGGTTGTAAACATGCCGCCTAGTAAATTTTGACTCTCTTGTTGGAAGATGAGTGCAAGTTCACGTTTGAGTAAACTTGATATTTTTTCTTGTCGAATACTGCTCATTGAACTAGCAAAATTACTAAGAATAAGGCATTGGTACTGCTATTTCACCACCGAATATCATTAAAAGGTATTATTGACCTATTACAAAGCGACAGAATCGAAACATTTGGCTAAATTTGCGCCCGATTATTTTCAATGTAATTCAACAGTATGACTACTACATTCCAGACCCAGATCGATGATTTCATGGGTCGGGTAAAATCCCAAAACTCGCATGAGCCTGAATTCCTTCAAGCTGTGCATGAAGTCGCTGAAGTTATTATCCCATTTTTGGCGAACAACCCAAAGTACAATGATGCGAAAATCCTTGAGCGAATGGTCGAACCAGAACGCACAATCATGTTTCGCGTGCCATGGGTTGATGACAAAGGGGTAGTACAAGTTAATAGAGGGTACCGAATCGAGTTTAACTCGGCCATTGGACCTTATAAGGGCGGACTTCGTTTCCACCCGTCTGTAAATTTGAGCATTTTGAAATTCCTCGGTTTCGAGCAAGTTTTTAAAAATTCACTTACTACACTGCCTATGGGTGGAGGTAAAGGTGGTTCTAACTTCGATCCTAAAGGGAAATCGGATGGTGAGGTAATGCGCTTTTGCCAAAGTTTCATGACTGAACTTGCCCGTCACATTGGACCTGATACAGATGTGCCTGCCGGTGATATCGGTGTTGGTGGTCGTGAAATCGGCTACATGTTCGGACAGTACAAACGTCTGCGCAATGAATTCACAGGTGTACTTACTGGTAAGGGAGCCGAGTGGGGTGGATCTTTGATCCGTCCGGAAGCTACTGGATATGGAACGGTTTATTTCGCAAAAGAAATGCTTGCTACAAGAGGCGAAACTTTTAGCGGAAAGACTGTGCTTGTTTCTGGTTCAGGTAACGTTGCTCAGTATGCTTGTGAAAAAGCTACGCAGTTTGGAGGTCGCGTTGTTACAATGTCTGACTCGCAAGGTTTTATTCATGATCCTGCTGGTATCGATGCCGATAAATTGGCGTGGATTATGAACCTTAAAAATGTTCGTCGAGGAAGAATCTCGGAATACGTAGATCAATTCCCAGGATCAACTTTCCACGAAGGACAACGACCTTGGGGTATTGCCTGTGACGTAGCTCTTCCATGTGCGACTCAGAATGAGTTGAACAAAGAGGAGGCCGACATGCTTATCAAGAACGGATGCAAGTGCGTTGCGGAAGGTGCAAATATGCCTTCTACTCCTGAGGCTGTTGAGAGTTTTATTGCGGCGAAAATCTTATTTGCCCCTGGTAAAGCTTCGAACGCCGGTGGTGTTGCCACCTCAGGATTGGAAATGTCTCAGAATTCACTTCGCTTGTCTTGGACAAGAGAGGAAGTTGATGAGAAACTTCACAACATAATGGTGAGTATTCACGAGCAGTGCATGCGCTATGGTAAAGATGGTGATTACGTAAATTACGTAAAAGGAGCGAATATTGCCGGCTTTGTGAAAGTGGCCAATGCGATGATGGATCAAGGAGTAGTGTAAGCTATTCTCAAACGATAATTTAAAGGCAGTTCACTTCTAGTGAGCTGCCTTTTTTGATTAAAGCCCAATCGGGAATCGACTATCCTTTCAGATGTGCGCTCAATTCTTTATCTTTAAGCAACCATAAGTATTGCTTAAACATGAAAAATCTACTATTCTCCTTGGCGTTGGCCCTAGCACCTGCGCTTTTATTTTCTCAAGAAACATTTTGGACAGAGGATTTTGGAACTGGTTGTGATGTGGGCCAACTTGCCCCTGTGTACGCCGGACTCAATGGCGCGTGGAACACGACGCTCACTGGTGCCAACCAAACTGATGCCAATAAATTCTATATCAGCGCTGCCGAAAACGGAAATGCCGCGGGCGCCTGTGGATCAGGTTGTGGAAACGATCGAAGTTTACATATCGGTAACGTTTTCATCGATGCCATCTTGATTCAAATTCCAGCCGATCAAGGTGCGTCGTACTACGATTCTGGGGCGAGCGGATTGTGCGGATTTATCAATTGTTCGCAAACCGATATTCGGGTTGAATCGCCAGTGATTGATTGTTCAGGTCATACCGATGTCGTGGTGGACTTCGTTTATTTGGAAGGTGGCAGTGGAACAGTGGACAATGCGACGATGTGGTATTTTGATGGTACTACATGGAGTCAACTCTCTGACCCGGCCAAAACTTTATGTTGCGGCGGCGCTTGCAATGGCACGAATCAGGGAATATGGACAGCTTATTCAGTAGCTCTTCCCGCCTCGGCCAATGAAAATCCGGATGTGAGGATTGGCTTCAGATGGACCAATAACGACGACGGTGTGGGCACCGATCCTTCGTTTGCTGTTGATGATATCGAAGTCTCAGGTAGCCCGATTGTGATTGCCGCTTGCTATGGCGATTTCAACGATGATGGAATTATCAATACGGCCGATCTCCTAATTTTCCTTGGCGACTTCGGTTGCATCGGTGATTGTATTGGTGATTTGAACAACGATGGAATTGTGTCTACTTTAGACTTGCTTGATTTTCTCGGTGTATTTGGAACGAATTGCTAACGCACAACAGCAAATGTGCTTGATGACCGATCGCCTTTTCCTGTAATCGTAAGCAAATACATTCCAGGATTCAGATCGTCGATTCCCAATTGTACATGGAACAGACCAGGTTCTTTTGAAAAGGAGTGCGTCATTTTCATTGCCCCGTCCATTTGGAAGATAGATATAGAGAAATCTCCCTTTTCAGGATTGTTGTATTCCACATGGATGAATTCCCTTGCCGGATTGGGATACACTTTTAGCGAAGTTTCCGATTTACTTTCTAACGTAATTTCGAAGCGGTTCATGCATTTGCGCTCGTCGCATATATCCTTGGAGACTGTGCATACAAACCTTGTTGTACTCGATATACCTGCACTATTTACGGTCAATTCATTTTCGAAGATGGTGTAGTTGAGGTCGCTTTCATTGATGGGGATTAAGCCCTCGTTTTCTTCGAGATACCATGCGTAATTCAGTCCTTTTTGGGCCTGCATTGAGAATTCCTCCATATCGTTTGATACTTGAATTGGAGTGGTCATTGTCGCCATGTTTTCTACGCTAAGCGCCAAGTACAAGCCGTCGGAACCAGTCGAATACAGCACATCTGTGAGATTATCATCGTTGATTTCTTGAAACCACAGCTGCTGAATATTCGCCGAAGCTGCCACGGAAACTGGGGTTGATATGATGACGTCTTTATGATGAAGCAATTCCCAAATAGTGATTTCACTTTCCAATGAATGGGCGGTTGCGATTCGTGCCCGTTCAGCGTCATTTGCCTTGTGCGAAATAAAAATGCTGCCCGCAATTAAAGGTAAAAGTTCCTTGGGATTATCGAAGAACAGTGCATTCTCCTCGCCACGATTTTGCTGGTACCATAGCCCGTCAGTATCCTTTAAGGTATACACCAGATCTTTCTTCCGATCGCCGTTCAAATCGATGATTTCCAGTTGCTCGATTGGTGATTCAAGCTCGTAAATAGCACTAATAAATGGCATGGTGTCGGCAGAAAGTCGGTTGAGAACGAGGCTCAAATAGGGGCCTTCATGCTGCACGATTATATCGGGATGGTGGTCTTGGTTTAAGTCCTCGAGCGCAATTGCCTTCGTCGAATGTTGGAGATTGTAGTGCGCCACTTCGTCCACATATAGCATGCGTTGATTTTCGGTGTTGGACGTGTTCATGAGGCTAATTTTATCCGTAAGCTTATTGGAAAAAATGAATTGCTTTTTCGCGCCTTCCTGCATTTTGGCAAAGCCTGCCCAAGCGCTTATTTCCTCGTCTAGTTGAAGTTCCAGCTGTGTGAATTGAAAATTTTCATGCGCGTTTTGTTGCAGAATAAGTACGTTGCCCGAGGGAAGATTGGTCAGAACGAGATCCAGAAGACCATCGCCGTTGTAATCGCTTAAGTCGAAATGAGAGTAGGATTTATCCAGTTCAATTTCATGCAATTCTCCCATGTCGTTATCGAGGACAGACTGAATATGCAGGGCTGTGTAGTCGGCATTGAAATCTATGAATTCAGGAATACCATCGAGATTTATGTCTTTGATATTGGCTTTATTGATTGGCACTTCGTGCAAATGTTTGGGCTGCGAATAGGTACTGTAATTGGTCTGATCCACGCAATATTGTTCGGGAGCCAAAGAGCTTGTTGTAGAGAATTGCTTGTGGGTTCCATACGGACTAAAACACGAAATTACGACCGAGCAAAAGGAGTTGACGCTCCACTCGTAGGTAGTATTGGGGTTTAAATCATTGGCTTCATAAAAACTAGTATTGCCCGTATTGCGCCATTCCCAGTCGGCCTGCCCCACTTCCCGAAAACGCAGAATATAATGGTCGATATCGGCTACCGGAGTCCATGCCATCGTGGCCGAAGTTGACGTGATATCCAATGTGCTAAGTCCGGCTGGCATTTCGCATGGAATGAGTGTTTGAAACACGTGCAATTCGCTGTTGTGCGTCTGCACCCCGTTGCAGGTCGTAGCAATTTGCCATTCGTAATAGGTGGCTGGTTTCAGCGGAATGATCGAGCCTAAAGTGAATGATGTGTCGGTAAATGCATTGCGGTATTCCCATGGATCGTTGCTGTTCCACTTTCGGAAACGGATGCGATAGGCTTCGGCCCCTTCAATCGGATTCCATGTGCAGGTGGTCTTGTACAACTTAATATCTTGAACACCAAGGTCTTCGGGTGTGGACCAACAAGTACTTAATTCCTGTGAAATAGGGGAATAATCATCCTCTAGAAGTGCACTTGGGTTGCTAGCAGTGGCATAGAATAATACATCGTTGAAATCGTGGTCGCAGCTGCCCCATTGCCGATGAATATCCTCAAATCCCAGGACTACTCTCTCGGTCGCATCATCGTACATAGTGATGCAATGTTGGCGTAAAGTACTGTCTGATTCGGGGTTGAATTCAGGATTGGAATACACGATATAGGTTGTGTTTTGTACGTCTTCGAGATAATTTTTCCATCCTCTAGCGACAAGCGCAAATCCAATGCATTGCCCGGGCAGAAAATTTCCCATACTCACTTTATTGCCGCTCGTCAATCCCCCTCCTGACCCCAGGTAAGAAGTGTTTGGAAAAATGAGCGTGAGTTCGTCTTCGGCGGGTGCCGTGGTGGGCACATTGTCGGGAGTATAGGTGTAAAACGCCAAGCTGTTGTACCATCCCGCTCCTTCGTGTGTGAAGGTGAGGAATAGTTCGGTCGTGTCATGGATGTGCAGCTCAGCCACTTGGTCGGTGAGCAATTGCGGACTATGCTCGGGAACGGCCGATTGCTCGGGGAGTGATAAGTTGATGTGTTCCAGGAAGTCTGAAGTGACTTCATCGTTTGGCATGATCAGGTAGTCTGGAACTCCAAGTGAGTTCCAGCTACCCAATGCATTGAATTGCCCTTTGACGTGGTTGGTTGTAAATAAAAGTGTCAATAAGGCAACTGCAAATGGTTTACAGTGCATATTTTATTCTATCGAGATTATTACTGTGCAAATATTACGAAGCGGACAATCTCTGGTCGTCAATCTGGAGGCTAAGCTCATGTCAGTCAATTCCTATTCTGGGAAAAGTGGTACAAATGGGAAGAAGGGGAGAATGTGGGAATCGATGGAAGTTGGTGCGTGTTGGTGTAAATCGGGCTGCTGTGATATCACACAATCCCTTACCTTTGGCATTAAAATTAGACACATGTTTACAGGATTACTTCACATGCACAGTTTGCTCCGTTGGGTGCTTGTAGTACTAATGGTACTCGCCTTGATCGAAGCATTTACAGGAAAATCAGGAAATAAACCATTCGAAGGTAAGTCTCGAAAAGTCTTTCTTTTCACCTTGATTGCACTGCACGTGCAGGTGTTATTGGGATTGGCGATGTACTTTATGAGTGATGTTGTTGACGCAGCATTGGCATCAGGGGAAGTAATGAAAAATAGTTCGCATAGATTTTGGGCTGTCGAGCACATGGTTGGCATGCTGCTAGGTGCTACACTCATTACCATAGGGTGGTCAAAAGCAAAAAAAGCGATCGACGATGCGGCCAAGTTCAAGAAGATTGCGCTGTTCTATACATTGGGTTTCATTCTGATCATGGCAACTATTCCATGGCCATTTAGGGAGATTTTTGCAGGAAGATCATGGTTTCCAGGTATGTAATTGTGGGCTTGGTGCTCTTATTGGGTGCCTGCTCCTCTTCGGATGAACAAGGGATTTCCAAGGATCCGAAGGAAGTTGATCTCGTAAAAGCCGAGACCGTTTTTCGCAGTATGTGTGCTATTTGCCATGGTGATGATGGAAAACTAGGTTTGGCAGGTGCAAAGGATCTCAGCCAAAGTGAGCTAGAGTTGAACGAGATCAAGGCAATTATCAAATATGGCAAGGGGAAAATGACCCCTTTTGCCGATCGGCTGTCCGATGAGGAAATAGAAATGCTGGCCGTTTACATTGAAAAGTTCAAGCCATAATGAAAGAATTACACGATACAGGGGAAGTGCAGGAGCGATGTGTGTTGGTAGGCGTTGTAACCAGCAAGCAGTCGGCTGAGATGTTGGAGGAGTATATGGCCGAACTGGAGTTTTTGGCGCATACGGCCGATGCCATTTGCGTGAAAAGGTTTGTCCAAAACTTACCTCAATTGGATCGTAGGACTTTTGTGGGATCTGGAAAAATCGAGGAGATTGCCGAGTACGTTGAGCTACACGATATAGATATGCTCATTTTTGACGATGAGCTTTCGCCTTCGCAATTGCGAAATATTGAAGAGATCATGAACCCGGATCCGCTGGCGCTTGATCCAGTGAAGGTGCTTGATAGGAGCAATTTGATCCTTGATATTTTTGCCAAAAGGGCTCGTACCGCTCATGCCAAGACCCAAGTTGAACTTGCGCAGTATGAATATTTACTGCCGCGATTGACCAACATGTGGTCTCACCTTTCGAAGCAAAAAGGTGGAATCGGCATGAAGGGACCAGGAGAGAAAGAGATTGAGACAGACCGACGAATTATTCGTGATCGGGTGGCTCTTTTGAAGGAGAAGTTGAAGCACATAGACAAGCAATTGGCCACTCAAAGAGGAAATAGAGGTGGCATGGTGCGCGTAGCACTAGTTGGCTATACCAACGTGGGTAAAAGCACGGTCATGAATCTACTTTCCAAAAGTGAGGTCTTTGCCGAGAATAAGCTATTCGCTACGCTGGATACTACCGTCCGCAAAGTGGTTCTCAATGCCTTGCCATTCCTTTTGGCCGATACAGTTGGTTTCATACGCAAGTTGCCCCACCAGTTGGTAGAGTCTTTTAAGTCGACCCTGGACGAAACCAGAGAAGCCGATTTATTGCTACATATTGTCGACGTCTCCCATGCTAGTTTTGAGGAGCATTATGAAGTAGTTGAACGTACTTTGAGTGAAATTGGAACGGAAGGGAAGCCTACCATCACCGTGTTCAATAAGATCGACCAATATACCTTTGATGCTGATTCTCCAGAAGGAGTTTCTCTAGAAGCATTGAAGAAAACGTGGATGGCCAAGATTCAGGACGGAGATGTAATTTTTATTTCTGCGTTGGATCGAACCAATGTAGATGAGTTTAAGAAATTGCTTTTCGAGCGAGTGAGAGCCATTAATACTGAGCGATTCCCGTACAACAACTATTACTTTGATTGGGATGAAAGTCAGCAGTCGGAATAAGCCATTCGCACTGATTTGTGAATTACGCCTACCTTTATAGTATTATCCAGTAAACCTCTTCAAAACTCTAGTTGTATGAAAAAGCTCTTAATTATTGCGGTCGCTTTGTTCGGACTGAACACACTTGTTGCGCAAGATTATGCACCCATGGTAAGCGAAGATCATAGATGGTACGTACGTCAGGGTGGATTTATTATTTTCAATTCCGACATGTTTTTGTCGGGAGACACAACTGTTCAAGGCGAGACGTACAAGAAATTCATAGCCATTTTAGACATTGCCCCGAACTCACCTTCTTTGGAAGCGTTGATTCGAGAGGATATAGATGAACAAAAGGTATATGTGTACTATCAAGGAGAAGAGAAGCTCCTATATGATTTTGATATGACCGTTGGTCAAACGGTGACGGTCCAAGGTTCGCTTTGCGAGGTTGATCTAACGGTGGCCTCCATTGAAACGATTACCATCGATGGGCAAGAAAGAGAAAAATACAACTTTGAGGGTGGAGCAAATGAGTATTGGATCGAAGGGATAGGTTCCGAACTGTCGCCACTTAATCCAGGCTTCTACGGATGCAATGTCAGCGATGTCGACCCTTGGTTGCGTTGTTTTTACGATGGCGAAGCCCTTCATTTTCAACATCCAAATGTTGTAGAGGATTGTCCAGATTTAATTACATCGACGACGGAAGTTGATGAAAAAGTATTGGTCGTATTCCCAAATCCAGCTGAAGATATGCTGCACGTCATTACCCCCAATGGGCTCGTGAAGTCGGTCGAGTTGATCAATTCACGTGGTCAAGTTGAGCTACAAGAACAGGTATCTCTCACGCATCAATCGCAGGTTGATATTTCAGCGCTGGCCGCTGGCGTGTATCAATTGCGAATGACTTGGCAGGATGGATCGGTTAGAGTAAGAACCGTGATCAAGAAATAGACCTTTGTGGTCTAATAGATGGGCAGCAGTTCAATTTTATTGGGCCGCTGCCTTTTCGTTGAATATCTCCACCTCTGTGTTGACAAGAGATTTAATTGAAGCTTGGCCGACGTAATGCCTTTCTTAGTTTTGCGTTGTAAATAGTATGCACATGCAAAAGATTCTTACCGCTGTATTGATTTGTTGTTCCTTATCGGGATTCGCACAAAAACAGCATTTCGTTGATTTTTATGAAGATGGTCAAAAGATGACCGAAGGCTTTTATGAGCGCGGAGTAGAACACGGCGTGTGGAAGTCTTACTATGCCAGTGGAAATTTAAGAGATAAGAATCATTACTGGTATGGCAAGCTACACGGCTCGGCCAAAGAGTTTTACGACAACGGCCAAATCAAACATGAAGGATACTTTCACCTTGGTCAGCGAGACAGCATCATGCGCACCTGGAATTTAAAAGGTGTACTGCTTGAAGAAGGGTCTTTTTCGGACGGCGATCGTATTGGAATTTGGAATTATTACCATTCGGCTGATTTACTGTGGATGACTGAAAATTATACGGATTCGGCCATGTACCTGCTCGCCTTGAACGATGCTGAGGGCAAAGAGATGATCGTTGACGGCAAGGGAACAAAATTAGAATTCAACGAAGGAGGATCACTCAAGCGTGAGACTTCATATCTGGGCGGTCTGCCCAACGGTCCTTATAAAGAGTATTATTCTGGAGGTGAAATCAAAGTTGAAGGTTCTTATTCAAGCGGGCTAAAAGATTTGACATGGACGGAGTACTATCGAGATGGCAAGCCGAAAAAAATATCAACGTATAAAGTGGGTTCGTTGGATGGCATTTTTGAGCAGTATTTCCGTGAAGGGCAGCTGGAATTCAAGGGATTGTATGCCAACGGAAAGAAACAAGGCGATTGGAAGTGGTATTTGGAAGATGGGAAGCTCGATATGGAAGGTCAGTTTGTAGATGATGAGCAAGAAGGAACTTGGACCTGGTGGTATAGCAATGGTAACAAATACTATTACGGAAATTATTCGAAAGGCAAAAAAGAGGGCGAGTGGAATTTCAACTACTTCGGAGGAGAGCCTTGGAAGAAGGGGAGTTATGCCAACGACATGAAGGAAGGGCATTGGGATTATTGGTTTGAAGGCGGAGGTGATTTAATGAAAGGATCTTTCCTGAATGACGAAGAAGAAGGAGAGTGGTTCAGTTGGTATGATTCGGGAAGTCAGAAAGACATTGGGTTCTATTCTAAGGGAAAAATGAACGGTCCTTGGGTCGGTTGGTATCCGAACAAAGTGAAGACTTACGAAGGTCAATGGACCAACGATTTGAAAACGGGTCAATGGAGCTATTGGTACGAAAATGGACAAGTTAGAGAAACGGGCAAGTACGATCAAGAAGGCAAGAAGACAGGGTATTGGGAGAGTTACGGTCCGTCAGGAATCTTGGAGATGAAAGGAGAGTACTCCGAAGGCACTCCTGACGGCGATTGGTTTTACTACTATGGAAATGGAAGCCCTATGCAGTCGCAGTCGTACAAGGATGGGAAGATGAACGGCAAGGCCTTGTCCTATAATAAGTCGGCCAAAGTCGTGCAAGAAATTAACTACAAGATGGGTAAACGGCACGGTGATTACAAGGTGTACAATGATAAGAATGGAAAGTTAGACCTGCATTTCGTGTACGAGAATGGAATGGTGGCCAAGGTTGTGGTGAACAAACGAGCTGGTAAATAAGAGGGTGGAGATATTGAGGCGAGACCTACTATAAACATGATTTTCCCCATGATAGTGCCAAAAAAGCAAAAACATACTATATTTGCGCTGAAATAGCGAAGTAGTACAGAGGAGGGGTGAGCACCCCTCTTTTTTTTGATTGCAAGCGCATGATCTCAGAAGAAACCGTCTTATTGTTGATTGAGGAGAAGGTAGAAGGCAGTGCCAACTTTCTAGTCTCGCTAAAGATTAGCGTTGATAATGTCATAGACATTCTCATGGATGGAGATGATGGATTTTCGATTCAAGATTGTATGGATTTGAATCGCTATTTGAATAAAAAGCTGGACAGAGACATTGAGGATTACAATCTCAGGGTCTCTTCTCCTGGGTTGGACCAGCCATTTATGGTGCGCCGACAGTACTACAAGAATATCGATCGGGATGTGAAGGTTGAATTGAATGACGCCAGCACAATTGAAGGAAAGCTAGTAGAGGTGGACGACGATAAAATTACGGTACGCACAAGAGTAAAAGAACGAATTGAAGGTCGCAAGGCCAAGCACTGGGTAGAAACGGATCATGAAATAGAGTATCCTACTATTCAGTCGACAAAAGTTATAATATCATTTAATTAATTATATCAAGATGAACGGTGTAAACCTGATCGAATCTTTCTCTGAGTTTAAAGAATTCAAGAGTATTGACAGGGAGACTATGATGAGTATCCTTGAAGATGTATTTCGCAATATGGTCATCAAGAAATACGGTTCGGATGAGAACTTCGATGTGATTATCAATGTGGACAAAGGTGATTTAGAAATCTGGCGGAACAGGGATATTGTCCCTGATGGTGAGATTGAAGATCCTATGACCGAAGTTGAGTTGAGCGAAGCTCTCAAAGTCCAAAGCGATTTCGAAGTTGGGGAAGAATTATCAGAGGAGATCCAGTTGCTAGATTTTGGCCGACGAAATATTTTGTCGATGCGACAAAATTTGCAGTCTAGAATTCTGGACCTGGAAAAAGATCATATTTATCAGAAATATAAGGAGCGCGTTGGCGATATCATTACAGGGGAAGTCTACCAGATTTGGAAAAGAGAAATCCTGATTATTGATGATGAAGACAACGAGCTTATCCTTCCAAAGGATCAACAGATTCCTACAGATCGTTTTAAGAAAGGAGATCAAGTAAGGGCTGTTGTTGCGGCTGTTGACATGAAAGGGAATAATCCACAGATTATTCTTTCTAGAACAGCTCCGGAATTCCTTGAGCGTTTGTTCGAGCAAGAAGTTCCTGAGGTATTTGACGGTTTAATTACCATCAAAAAGATTGTTCGCGAGCCAGGTGAAAGAGCCAAAGTTGCTGTTGAGTCATACGATGATCGTATTGACCCAGTTGGAGCTTGTGTTGGTATGAAGGGTGCACGTATTCACTCGATTGTGCGCGAATTGAAGAATGAGAATATCGATGTAATTAACTATACTGCGAATAGTCAGTTGTTAATTCAACGTGCGTTGAGCCCGGCAAAGATATCTTCAGTTAACCTCGACAACGAGAATATGAAGGCCGACGTATTTCTTAAGCCAGACCAAGTGTCCTTGGCTATTGGAAAGGGCGGACATAACATTAAATTGGCCGGTAAATTAACTGGTTATGAAATAGACGTTTATCGCGAATCTGATGCTGACATCGACGATGTTGATTTGGAAGAATTTGCAGATGAAATTGATAGCTGGATCTTGGATGCATTGAAAACGATCGGTTGCGATACGGCTCGAAGTGTTTTGGAATTAGATCCAAGCGAATTAGTGAAACGTACTGACCTGGAAGAGGAAACAGTAAGCGAAGTAGTTCGCATCTTGAAAGAAGAGCTTGAATAGGATTACTTTAGCAATAGAGAGAGAATAGTATTACGAAAGCAGTATATGACGAATACCAGTAAAGCAGTTAGACTGAGCAAAGTCGCCCGCGAATTGAACGTTGGTATTGTGACGATCAGTGAATTCCTGGAAAAGAAGGGAATGCCGATTGAAACAAATCCCAATACGAAGATTGAACCGGACGTATATGAGCTTTTAATGGGCGCATTTCAAGGTGAAAAAGCTGTCAAGGAGAAATCCGAGCAGATTCTCACTCGAACTCGCGAACAGAGAGAGTCTGTCTCTATTGAATCGACTAAGAAAGCTGAGCCCGAAGAAGTGGCGGAACCTGAACCAGTGGCTCCTGCCCCTGCACCAGCTCCGCCTAAGGCTGAAGAGCCAGCTAAAGTAGAGCCTCCTAAAGTTGAAGAGGAGAAAGCTCCTGTTGCACCTGAAAAGGTGGCTGAAAAGCCTATTGAGAAGGAAGAAAAAGTAGAGAAGGAAGAGCCTAAAGCCAAAGAAGAAGCCCCTAAAGCTGAGGCCGAGACTCCTGGAGTGCACAAAACCAATGTGCCCAAAGCAGAAGTGAAGGTTCTTGGTAAGATGGACCTCGATAAGGCGAAGAAAAAGCCAGCCAAAGCGAAGGAAGAAGAAAAGCCAGCGGCGGAAGCAAAGGAGCCTGAAGCACCAAAAACTGCCCCTGCCCCTGAAGTTAAAAAAGACACTGCAGCCGAGAAGCCTGAGTTTATCAAAGCGAAAGCTGAGAAGTTATCAGGTCCGACAGTAGTGGGTAAGATGGTCCTCAAAGAGGAGCCAAAGAGAAAGAAAGGTGGCCCTGTAGCGTCATCCAAGGATAAAGCGGGTGACTTGTCTAAAGGCAAGCGCAAGCGCAAACGTGTTGCAAAAGTAGATGTGCAACAGCAGACGACCCAACAACGTCGCGCACCAGGCGGAGCAGGTGCTTCCAAGCCAGGTACCAAGGGACGAGTGGCCAAACCCGAGATTAGCGAAAAAGACATCCAAAAAGAGATCAAGGAAACCCTTGCTCGTCTTAGTGGAAAAGGAAAATCAAAATCTTCTAAAAATCGTCGACAGAAACGAGATGATCGTGCTGCGCAAAGTGAGGAGGATTTGGTAAGAGCAGCTGAAGAGCGTCTTATCCTTAAACTTACTGAGTTTGTGACCGTGTCGCAACTTGCGAGCATGATGGAAAAGTCGGCAACTGATATTATCTCAGCTTGTATGTCCCTCGGAATTTTTGCCTCGATCAACCAACGACTCGATGCTGAAACTATTTCGATCATTGCCGAAGAGTTTGGTTACCAAGTTGAGTTCGTAAGCTCAGATGTTCAAGAATCTATTCCAGAGGAAGTAGATGCACCTGAAGATCTGCTTCCAAGACCTCCAATTGTGACGGTTATGGGACACGTAGATCACGGTAAGACTTCGCTGTTGGATTACATACGTAAGGCCAATGTGATTGCCGGAGAGGCTGGAGGTATCACACAGCACATTGGAGCGTATAGCGTTGTTCTCGAGGATGGTCGGAAGATGACTTTCTTGGATACACCTGGTCACGAAGCCTTTACGGCCATGCGTGCTCGTGGTGCTCAAGTAACAGATTTAGCTATCATCGTAATTGCTGCTGATGATGCGGTCATGCCTCAAACGAAAGAGGCCATTAGCCACGCGCAAGCAGCCGGCATCCCTATGGTGTTTGCGATCAACAAGATTGACCGCGAAAATGCCAATGCCGACAGAATTAAAGAAGAACTCTCTGGAATGAACATTCTCATTGAAGAATGGGGTGGGAAGTATCAGAGTCAAGACATTTCAGCCAAAACTGGTTTGAATATCAAGGAACTTTTGGAGAAGGTATTGCTCGAAGCTGAGTTACTCGATCTTAAAGCCAATCCGAATAGAAAAGCCATAGGTACAGTTGTAGAGTCAACCTTGGACAAAGGACGTGGTTATGTAACTACACTGTTGATTGAGACAGGGACAATGCGTGTTGGTGATCCAATCCTCGCAGGTCAGTGGAGCGGAAGAGTTCGTTCGATGTTCAATGAACGCGGACAAAAAGTAAAAGAAGCCGGGCCTTCGACGCCAGTTTCAATGCTCGGACTATCCGGTGCGCCGAATGCGGGTGATAAATTCCATTTGTTTGAAGATGAGAAAGAGGCTAGAGTTATTGCTTTGAAACGTCAGCAATTGCAACGTGAGCAAGGTATCCGTGCCCAACGTCATATTACGATGGAGGAAATTGGCCGACGAATCGCTGTGGGTGAGTTCAAGGAATTGAACTTGGTTGTGAAAGGTGACGTGGATGGTTCTGTAGAAGCACTTACTGATTCATTGGAGAAATTGTCTACTGAGAAAGTACAGGTGAACGTAATCCACAAAGCTGTGGGTGGCGTGTCTGAATCTGACGTTCTTCTGGCTAGTGCTTCTGATGCAATCATTATCGCTTTCCAAGTAAGACCTAGTGCAACTGCACGAAAGTTGGCTGAGAAAGAAGGCATCCAGGTTCGCCATTACTCTGTGATTTATGCAGCTATCGATGAGATGAAAGAGGCCATGGAAGGTTTGCTTTCAGCGAAAATCGAGGAACGCGTTACAGGTACTGCTGAAATCCGCGACATATTCAAGATCTCGAAAGTGGGAACCATTGCTGGTTGTTTCATGCTCGATGGAAAGATTACAAGAAAGAGCAAGGTGCGAGTCGTGCGAGATGGCATCGTGATCTTCAGCGGAGTTTTGGGCAGCTTGAAGCGATTCCAGGATGATGTTAAAGAGGTTACGAAAGGCTTTGAGTGCGGATTGAACGTAGATAAGTTCAACGATATCAAAGAGGGCGACCTGATTGAAGGATACGAAGAAGTTGAAGTGAAACAGACACTCTAAAACGGAGTGATTGACTAACCATCCTTGATAGAGGAGGTTGAATGGAGGTCCGACTAAGGTCTGTTTAACTCTGGAAGCTCGATTTCGTCCTTGACAATGTGGGCTTGTGGAAACCTCTCTTTGAATTCTTGCAAGGTCTTCTGAGCTTCGAATTCAGTCCTAAAATTCCCAATCCGTACGGCAAAGTTGGGGGCCTTGGACACGAGGTAGCACGATCGTTTGGAGTCTTCCATGATCATTTTGCCTCGCAGTTTCTTAGCTCCTTCCAGGCTTCCGAAATAAATTTGAATCCGATATCCCTTCAAGGGTATCGGATTTCTTATTGAGCTTCGGTTCAATGAATCCAAAGCACTAGGTCCTGAGACCGAAATATTTCCCGGTCGGCGCTCTATCTCCATAGCCGGGATCGAGTCAATTATAGGATCCACAACTGCAATCGAATCTTTTTCGAGCGATTCAATTGGGTCGGCCTTCCCTTCTTCAGATTCAATTTCTTCAACCGTTTCTTTCTTGAACATGCGCTTCCACCAGTTGTCGTCATTCTGACAAATACCAGATAAACTGACTAGAGAAACAAGCGATACTAAAACAATTTTTCGAATCATGAAATGGAGTTATTACAGGTGCAAATCTAGTTTATTATGACATTAATTGTTCCGTTTTACAGCATTCGTGCCAAATATCATGGCAAATGTTGCTCACAGTCATGTTTTAGATTTCAACTAGCGATCAAGCGCAATATTGTGCTAAGTCCGTTGACAGTCAGCCCATAGCGATAACAACCCTTATTTAGAACAATTTTAAATTGAATTCGGTGTTGACAAAATTGTGACAAACCCCTGCTGAGATTGTTAAATTCCTATAATTTTGCGCGCGAATTTTCTATGATTCCGTACAGAAAAAGATGCACAATGAATAGAGTTCCTTTTGGACGCTGTAAATCAAGGTTTCGAGCAACTATTTTGCTCTCAATACTGCTTGTCTTTTCGACATCAGTTTTGAAGGCAGGTATTTTCGATGAAGGTGACGCAGCAAATGGTCAAGTCCTTTTTAATGCCAACTGCGCTTCTTGCCACAAAGTGGACGAGAGTGTATTGGCGGCACCGGGTCTTGGTGGTATAGCAGAGAGATGGGGTTCGTCGGAAGAGATGTTGGTCAAGTGGATTATGAATCCAAATGGCGCCATTGAATCAGGTGACCCATATATTAAGTCGTTGATCTCTCAATACGAGGGTTCTTTTGGTATCATGACACCACAACCGGTGAGTGAGGACCAAATCAAAGACATCTTTGCGTACATCGCAAATCCGCCACCCCCTCCGGGCGATCCAGAAGATACAGTAGCTTGCCCAACAATCCACGATAACGATGACGAAGTTTCTAGCGCTGCTGGAATATGGTTCCTTATAATAGGAATACTTTTCTTGATCATTGCTTTGAGCGCGGCTGGGGCCAACAGAAGTTTGAAAAATGCATCTCTTGAGTCACAAGGCAAAGAGCCACTACCCAATGTTTCGTATACGACATTGGTGATGCAATGGATGTCTAGGAACAAGGCTTTTGTTTCTGTCATCGGTTTGTTTGCTGTTTGCTACTTTGTTACCGTAAGTTATATAGGTGCGATGGGAATCGGTGTTTATGAGGGCTATGAGCCAGAACAACCTATCTGGTTTTCACACGCTGTACATAACTGTGAAAATGAAATCGACTGTGAGTATTGCCACCATTCGGCACGAAAAGGTCGTCATGCGGGAATCCCTTCTACTAATGTGTGTATGAATTGCCACAAGGGTATAAAGAAAGGTAGCAAGACGGGAACGGAAGAGATCAACAAAATTTATGCAGCCATCGGGTTTGATCCATCGACTGGTGCTTACAAAGAAGACCACGTTGAAGATCCGATCAAATGGGTGAAGGTTCACAATTTACCAGATCACGTATTCTTCTCTCACTCACAACACGTTGAAGTGGGTGGATTGGATTGTCGTAACTGCCACGGACCAGTGGAGACTTTTATCTCTGGCCGTATTTCTCCTGTTGAGGAGACCAACGCACAGAATATTCCTGGACTCATAGAGCTAAGCAAGCCAACCCTAACAATGGGATGGTGTATCGAATGTCATAACAAGGCTGAGATAGATCTACAGAGCAGCGATTATTATATTGAAATGCACGACCGTATGAAGTCGAATGAGCGCGGGCAAGAAGAATTGCGCGCCATATTGGACGACGGAAAAGCTACAGTTAAGGAATTAGGTGGCTGGGAATGCGCCAAATGTCACTACTAATAAACCGATTGTTACCCGATGGGAAAAACATCAATTAAGTACTGGACAGGTATCGATGAACTCGAGAACACTCCTGAATTTCAGAAGTCTCAACAAAACGAGTTCGTCCAGGATCAATCGATCGATGAATTTTTAGGTGATGATCGCCTAGAAGAAACCAACACTGGGAGAAGAGACTTTCTCAAGTTCTTGGGTTTTAGCTTGACTGCAGCTACGCTGGCAGCATGTGAGACTCCAGTTGTGAAGTCTATTCCTTATGTTACTAAACCGGAGGATATCACTCCAGGCGTTGCCAATTGGTATGCGTCGACCTATTATGATGGTCAGGACTACGGTAACATCCTTGTGAAGGCTCGAGAAGGTCGACCAATTTTCATAAAAGGAAACAAGGAGTTCGGAATATCAGGTGGAGCGATCAATTCGCGCATCAATACATCTGTACTCAACTTGTACAATTCAGCTCGATTGACAGGCCCTAGGGTTTCTGGTGCTTCTGCTGATTGGGCGAGCTTGGATTCTGCAGTGAAAAAGGAATTGGAGGCTGCTCGCGGCAAGGTTGCAATCATTGCGCCTACGGTTGCTAGTCCGTCGACAATGAAGGCTATCAATGAGTTCAATGCAGCTTTTGGTGGTAAGCTCGTTCAGTATGATTCCGTGTCGTACTCTGGTGTTCGTGATGCTCACAAAGCAACTCACGGCAAAGCTGCGATTCCTTCTTACGACTTTTCAAAAGCAAAGACGATCGTATCTGTCGCTTGTGACTTTTTGGGTACTTGGATGTGCTCGAATATGTTTACTGCTCAATACGCGCAGACAAGAAAGCCGGAAGGTGCTTGGATGTCGAAGCATTTTCAGTTTGAGGCCAATATGTCCATGACTGGTTCGAATGCAGATGTTCGTGTTCCAGTAAAGGTAAGTCAAGAAGCATTGGTAGTAGCTGCACTTTACAGTGAAGTGACAGGTGGTGGAGTTTCAGGTTTGGACGAGAATGTTGCAGCAAAGGTGAAAGCCGCTGCTGCTGATTTGAAGGCAAACAAAGGAAATGGCCTGGTGGTTTGTGGAAGCAATGACGTAAACGTTCAACGTGTTGTGAATGCAATCAACAAAGCACTTAACAACTACGGATCCACTGTCAATGTCGATCACGCCATGAATCTTTACCAAGGTTCTGAGCAAGGAATGAAGAATTTGTTGTCCGAAATGAAGTCAGGTGCTGTTAGTGCTGTCATCGTTTACGGTTCAAATCCAGTATACACATGGCCAAACACGGCTGAGGTAACCGAGGCATTTGCCAAAGTGACCACATCTGTTAGTTTCAATCTCTTCAAAGATGAGACTAGCACTATGTGCAAATATTTAGCACCCGATCACCATTACCTTGAGTCTTGGAATGATCTTTCGGCAATCGAAGGTAGAGTTGATTTGGTTCAGCCTACAATCACTCCCCTGTTCAACTCACGATATGCTCAAGAGAGCTTGTTGACATGGGCAGGCAATGATGCCGATTACTATACCTACCTAAGAAAGAACCACAACGCTTCCTTTACGAAGGAGAACATGCTCAAAGATAAAGCATGGTACACCGCAGTTCACAACGGAACGATGAAACAAGCTTCGATGCATGTTGAGTCGGCGGTTGAAGAGGTGGTTAGCGAAGTTGTGGCAGAAGCACCTGCTGTTGAGGCTAGCGGTTCAGTTAGCGATGCTATCGCTTCAATCAAGAGTTCTGCTAAAGGAGGTAAGTGGGAGTTAGCAATGTATCAGTCCCTTGCAATGGGCGACGGAGCGAATGCTAGTAACCCTTGGCTTCAAGAGTTGCCAGATCCGATTAGTAAAGTGACTTGGGACAACTATGTAGCCATGTCGCCATTGGACTGCAAAGAGAATGGCATCAATACAACCATCGCTCAGCGAGATGCTGCTAGTTTGGTTACTGTTAGCGCCAACGGATACAGTGTTACGCTTCCAGTTTTTCCTACACCAGGACAAAAACGCGGAACCATCGGTATCGCTCTTGGATATGGTCGAGGAGCTGGAGATGTAGAAATTGGAAAGGGCGCCTATGTCGTTGATGGAAGCGGTCAGTTTGTAATGACCGACGGTGCCAAGACTCCAATTGGAGCCAACGCCATGCCATTTGCTACATGGAGCGGTAACAACGTCAACTACATCAATACAGATGTGGCAATTGAGGTGACAGGCGACGAGATGAGCCTGGCAACTACTCAAATGCACAATACCGTAATGGGACGTACTTCGGTTGTTCGTGAAACGACCATTGGAGCGTACAAAGCTGAGAAAGACGCCAAGAAGGGAAAGGCCTCTTGGAATAAAGAACATACGCTTGGAGTTCACCATGATGTGAACGGAGACGGCGAGATTAATTCGCAGGATAGAGAAACGACTAAGAATTTCGACTTGTGGCATGAGCATCCAGTTGAGAATATTGGTCACAGATGGGGAATGACCATCGACTTGAATTCTTGCATTGGATGTAATAGTTGTGTTTCTTCTTGCCACATCGAGAACAATGTTCCTGTTGTAGGTAAAGACGAGGTGCTTCGACACAGAGATATGCATTGGATGCGTATCGATAGATTCTTCTCTTCGGAGTTTGAAACACTTGAAGAGACAATGGAGCAAACTGGTTCTGGAGCTATTGGCGCCTATGCCCATATGGAGCATCCAGCCGAGAATCCGCAGACAGTTCACATGCCAATGATGTGTCAGCATTGCAACCATGCTCCTTGTGAGACTGTTTGCCCTGTTGCCGCAACTACACATAGCAATGAAGGTTTGAACCAAATGGCTTACAACCGTTGCATTGGAACACGTTATTGTGCAAACAACTGTCCGTACAAGGTGCGTCGATTCAACTGGTTCAACTATCCGGGATACAAGAAATTCCAAACAGTGAATCCTGCACAGGATGAATTGTCGAGAATGGTATTGAATCCTGATGTTGTTGTAAGAACACGTGGTGTAATGGAAAAATGCAGCATGTGCGTTCAGCGTATTCAAGCAGGAAAGCTTGATGCCAAGAAAGAAGGTGTACCTGTTGCCGATGGAAAGGTTGTCACAGCATGTGCTGAGGCCTGTCCTACCAATGCAATTACTTTTGGAGATATCAACGACACCAAATCATCGGTTCGCGGAATTTCTGAAAACAACCGAGCTTATCACGTGCTCGAGGAAGTTGGTGCACAGCCGAACATCTTCTATATGACGAAGGTGAGAAACAAACAGGATAACGAAGCTTAAAAAGAGTTCACATGCACAAAGAAGCAGCGATCAGAGAGCCGCTCATTTTAGGGCACAAGACTTACAATGATATAACCAACGATGTTGTTGGTCCCATTGAAGGTCCTGCACCCATGGGCTGGAAAATATTGATCAGCATTACCGGACTGATTAGCCTTTATGGTATAGGATGTATCATGTACCTTATCGGCACTGGAATTGGTGTTTGGGGATTGAACAAGACCGTAGGTTGGGCTTGGGATATTACCAACTTCGTATGGTGGGTTGGAATCGGTCACGCGGGTACCCTCATTTCTGCGGTACTTCTACTTTTTCGACAGAAATGGCGAATGGCGATTAACCGATCGGCTGAGGCAATGACGATTTTCGCCGTGATCATGGCAGCCATGTTCCCAGGGATTCACATGGGTCGTATTTGGGTAGGTTACTGGGTATTCCCACTGCCGAATCAATTCGGTTCGCTTTGGGTGAACTTCAATTCACCACTTCTGTGGGATGTATTTGCGATATCAACTTATTTCTCTGTTTCGTTGGTGTTCTGGTACATCGGTCTAATTCCTGATTTTGCCACCATCCGTGACAGAATGATTAAGCCTTTACCTAAAAAGATCTACAGCATCCTTTCTTTCGGATGGTCAGGTCGCGCAAAGAACTGGACACGTTTTGAGGAAGTTTCCTTGGTACTAGCCGGTATTGCTACCCCTCTTGTATTCTCTGTTCACTCGATCGTATCGATGGACTTTGCGACATCGGTGGTTCCAGGTTGGCACACGACTATCTTTCCTCCATACTTCGTTTCAGGAGCTGTATTCTCTGGATTTGCTATGGTACTTACCTTGATGTTGATCATGCGTAAAACCATGAAGCTGGAGGCTTATGTACACGTGAAGCACGTGGAGTACATGAACATTGTAATCATTGTTACTGGTTCTATCGTAGGTGTAGCCTATTTGACCGAGCTTTTCATGTCTTGGTACAGTGGAGTTGAATATGAATCATATGCTTTCATAAACCGATTCTCCGGACCATATGCTTGGTCTTATTGGATCATGATGACATGCAACGTGATCAGTCCACAGTTGATGTGGTTTAAGAAATTAAGAAGAAGTTTAACCTTCACCTTTGTTCTCACCATATTCGTGAATATCGGTATGTGGTTTGAGCGCTATGTAATTATCGTGACATCGATTCACCGTGATTACAATCCTTCATCATGGGGTGAATTCCACGCGACCTTTATCGATATAGGGGTATTCGTAGGAACGATTGGTATCTTCCTTACGCTATTCTTGCTATTTGCTAGGTTCTTCCCAGTATTGGCTTTGAATGAGTTGAAGACTATTTTGAAGAGCTCTGGAGAATCGTATAAATCAGACTCTGAACACTGAAGATTATGGCGGAAAAATTAATTCATGCAATGTACGACGATGAGCAAAAGCTCCTCGCAGCAGCCAAAGAGCTGGTACATCAAGGTATTCGAGTGAAGGACGTATTCTCACCATTTCCTATCCACGGATTGGATCCAATTATTGGTGTGAAGAGAACGCGTTTGGCAATAGCATCTTTTATGTATGCTACTGGTGGAACGACCTTGGCCTTGCTCGGAATGTGGTATTTCATGATTCACGACTGGCCAATGAATATTGGTGGTAAGCCTTCGTTCTCCTTGATTCAAAACTTACCGGCATTTGTGCCTGTGACTTTTGAGTTCTCGGTGTTTTGTGCGGCACATGGTATGGCCATTACCTATATGATTAGAAATAAGACGCTACCTGGAATGCCTGCATGCAATCCGGATCCGCGTACGACCGATGATAAATTCGTACTTGAAATTGCTGCTTCTCAGAATCACGACCACGATGTTGAGAATTTGGAAGCTGCTCTCAAGCAAACGGATTTGATGGAATTGAGCATTAAAGAACTTGCATAAGCTATTCTCATGAACAAGAGAAGAACAAATTTATTTATCGTAGCGGCCGCATCCATGATGTTGGCTTCCTGCACAGTGAACGACAACAGTCCAGGCTTGGAATTTATGCCAGACATGTATCGCTCGCCAGCAGTTGAAGCATACGTCGACTACGGTATGGATCCTTACAATTTTTCCGATTCGTTGGCGGTAAGTCAGCGTAACCATCCGTCGGCACGTAAACCTGTTGCTGGGACGATTCCTTACGGGGCGCAAAGCGAATTATCATACGCTATGCCTTATAGTTATCCGAACACAACAGAAGGATACGAGGCTTCTGCGGCAAACCGCTCTCCTTTGATTCACAACCAGGAGAACGTCGATAAAGGAAAAGAGATCTATGATCGCATGTGTATTCATTGCCACGGCAAGAAAGGAGCCGGTGACGGAACTATTTCTGCGAATGGATTCATTTTGGGTATTCCTGCATACGATGGCAAGTTGGCCGACCTTCCTGAAGGAAAGATGTATCACACATTGACTTTCGGAAAAGGACTTATGGGCTCACATGCTAGTCAGCTATCTTCCAAAGAACGTTGGGAGGTGATTGAGTATGTAAAGGTGCTGCAGAACGGCGGTAAGTTGGTAGAAGGCAATGCGCCTGCTACCGAAGAAGTGGAAGTTGCTGAGATAGTGGAAGAGGTTATTGAAGAGATTCATGCCCCAGCTGCCCACTAAAGAAATGACAAGATTAACGAACAATAATACCCAGGTGCAATGAATTTTGTAATTCCCGGAAAAGTAAAGACTTTAAGTTTCGTCCTGATGGCCATTGGGGTAATAGCCATGGTATGGGGATTTCTCCAAGGTGACGGCGAACACGGTGAACATCATCAAAGATGGTGGTCAAATATGCTTGTGAATGGATTCTACTTTGTAGCCATTTCACTTGGAGCATTGTTCTTCTATACCTTGCAGTACGCTGCTGAGGTAGGTTGGAGTGCCCAGTTCAAGCGTATTTTTGAAGCAATGTTCTCATATCTACCGATTGGATTGGTCATCGTGTTGGTATTGCTTATTACCGGTCGACTTGGAATGCATCATACTTGGCACTGGATGGATCAGTCCCTGTATGTGGAGGGGGGTGAGAATTATGATAAGATCATTGCCGGCAAAGGAGCATACTTTTCTGATGCCTTCTTTTGGTTGAGAACAGTAATCTATGTCGGACTGTTTATTTGGTTTGCCAATTGGTTTAGAAAGAAGTCGCTTCTTGAGGACAAAGAAGGGGGAACAGAATTGCACGTGAAGCAATTTAAGCGTAGTGCCATTTTCTTGGTGTGCTTTGCTGTATTCTCATCGACTTTGGCTTGGGATTGGTTGATGTCTATCGACACGCACTGGTTCAGCACTATGTACGGATGGTATGTATTCTCTGGTATGTGGGTTACGTGTATGATTTTTGCAACGATTCTGACTTTGTGGTTGCGTAAGCGAGGTCACTTGCCTCATATCAATGATTCTCACGTGCACGATTTAACGAAGTGGATGTTTGCCATAAGCATGCTCTGGGCATACCTATGGTTCTGTCAGTTCATGTTGATTTGGTACGCGAATATTCCAGAGGAAGTACAGTATTATACAACTCGTTTCTTTGACGGACACGGAGGCCTTAGTCCTTACTTGTTCCCATTGGTCATGATGTTCTTCATCAATTTTGCACTTCCATTTTACATCTTGATAGCTCGTGACGCCAAGAGAAATTCCAACTTGATTGTTGGTGTAGGCCTTTTGATCTTCTGCGCTCACTTTGTGGATGTGTACCTACTTGTTATTCCTGGAACTATCCACATGGAGCAGTACCACGGAATCGAGTTTTGGGAGTGGGGAATGTTCGCCGGTTTCTTCGGACTCTTCTTGTTGGTAGTTATGAAGGCGCTGTCTAAAGCACCACTTATTCCTACGAACCATCCGTTCCTTGAGGAGAGTGAACATCACGAGATATAATAACAGACTAAGGAAAGAACTAAAAGAATAAGCAAGCCATGATGAAGCTTCTAATTATACTGGTAGTGATTTTGGGAATAGTAGCACTAGCCCAATTAGCCAAGGTGTATGAACACACCCGAGAACTTCGTAAGACCAGGGAGGAAGACATTTCGTATGCAGATAATCGCATGAACGCCTTTCTTTGGATCTTGTGGATGATCGTATTCTTCGGATCAAGTTTGTACTTGATGGTGAAATATGCTCATACCCTCCCGGAATCTGCTTCGGAACACGGAGTAGCCCTTGACCTTCTAATGGATGTGAATCTTTGGTTGGTGACTATTGTTTTCTTTGTTGTAAACGGATTGCTTTTTTGGTTTGCTGCGAAGTACTACTATCGCAAAGATCGCCGAGCGAAGTTCTTTCCACACGACAACCGTTTGGAGCTAATCTGGACGATCGTTCCTTCTGTTGTTTTGGCTTTCATCATTATTTATGGATTGAAAACGTGGAATACAATGACGGGCGATGCCTCTGAGGCCGCCATAAAAGTTGAAGTAACCTCCGAGCAATTCAAGTGGTTTGTGCGCTATCCTGGACAAGACAATGTTCTTGGTGCAGTGAATGTCAACATGATTGATCCGGGCACGCAGAACTTATTGGGAATTATTACTGAAGAGAGTATTCCTGCCCGTATTGAAACAGTTGACGCCAGTATTGCTAAGGAAAAGGAGAAAATTGATTCTGCAGCAAAATTGGCCTTGTTGCCAGCCTCTGCTGTTGAAGCGATTGAAGATAAGATTTTCCGACTGGAAAGACTCAAACAACGAATTCTTGACATCAAGAACTACGAGGTCAAAGGCGTAAGCGCATGGTCGGCTGGTGCAGATGACATTATCGCAAGCCCTGCTGAATTGCACTTGCCTGTGGGCGTTGAGGTCGAATTGAATTTTAGATCGAAAGACGTGATTCACTCGGCGTACTTGCCACATTTCCGTGCACAGATGAACACGGTTCCTGGTGTTCCGACAAGATTTAAAATGATCCCAACGATAACCACTGCAGAAATGCGGGAGAAGTTGGATGATCCTGATTTTGACTATCTGTTGCTTTGTAACAAGATTTGTGGTGTCAGCCACTACAACATGAAGATTCCAGTTATTGTTGAGACAATGGCTGAGTACGAAGCATGGTTGGCAACGCAACCCACTTTTGTGGCGAGCGAAGAACCAGCGGCTGAAGAGAATGCAACGGAAGAAGTAGCAACAGAGGAAGTAGCAGCAGAGAATGTATCTGCAGAATTAATTACCAACGAGGACTAATATCCCTATTAAAATCCATTAAGAAATGGCAGGTCACGGACATCACGAAGAAAGCTTCGTTTCGAAGTACATATTCAGTCAGGATCATAAAATGATTTCTAAGCAATTCCTTGTTACGGCAATAGCCATGGGAGTTGTCGCAGTTCTGTTATCAGTTCTGTTTAGAATTCAATTGGGCTGGCCGAGTGAGCCGAATAGTTTCGTTCACTTTTTTCTAGGCGATCGCTGGGCACCAGGAGGCATTATGTCTGGTGGAGCCTATCTAGCGCTTGTTACCATTCACGGTACCATCATGGTCTTCTTTGTACTTACGGGCGGACTGTCAGGAACTTTCTCAAACTTGCTTATTCCATTGCAGATTGGAGCTCGAGATATGGCTTCAGGATTCCTGAACATGCTCTCGTATTGGTTCTTCTTTGTGTCTTCTGTAATCATGTTGACTTCGCTCTTTGTTGAGACAGGAGCAGCGTCTGCAGGTTGGACCATCTACCCGCCACTTAGTGCTTTGCCGCAAGCGATCGCTGGTTCAGGTCTGGGAATGACGCTTTGGTTGGTTTCAATGGTTTTGTTCGTTGCTTCTTCACTCCTTGGCGGATTGAACTACGTCGTTACTATCATTAACCTTCGTACCAAAGGACTGACGATGACTCGTCTGCCTTTGACTATTTGGGCTTTCCTCATTACTGCCGTTTTGGGTGTATTGTCTTTCCCTGTATTGGTATCGGCCGTTGTCCTCCTTATTATGGATCGTAGCTTCGGTACAGCCTTTTATCTTTCGGATATTTACATTGGTGGAGAAGCGCTAGACGTAACTGGTGGATCGCCAATCTTGTTCCAACACTTGTTCTGGTTCCTAGGTCACCCTGAGGTATATATCGTACTTCTCCCGGCACTTGGTATTAGCTCACAGGTTATTTCAACCAATTCACGAAAGCCAATTTTTGGTTACCGTGCAATGATTGGATCGATTATGGCCATTGGATTCCTTTCTTTCATCGTTTGGGGTCACCACATGTATGTCACCGGAATGAACCCATTCTTGGGTGCCGTTTTCGTATTTACAACTTTGCTTATTGCGATTCCATCAGCTGTAAAGGCATTTAACTACATCACTACTTTGTGGCAAGGAAATATCCGTATGACACCAGCCATGCTTTTTAGTATTGGTCTGGTTTCAACTTTCGTTACAGGTGGTGTTACCGGAATCATCTTGGCCGATTCTGCCTTGGATGTTCAGGTGCACGATACCTACTTTGTTGTGGGCCACTTCCATATCGTAATGGGTATGTCGGCCATCTTTGGAATGTTCGCCGGTGTGTATCACTGGTTCCCGAAAATGTTCGGCCGTATGATGAACACCAAAATGGGATATGCCCACTTCTGGGTGACCATGGTGTGCGGTATGGGTGTATTCTTCCCTATGCACTTCATTGGTTTGAACGGTTCACCACGTCGTTATTATGCGTACAGTGAGTTCGAATACTTGAACGCAACGGTTGACTTAAACGTGCTAATTTCTGTATTTGCCATCATCGGTGGTATTGCTCAGATCATTTTCTTGTTCAACTTCTTCTACAGTGTTTTCCGCGGACAAAAAGCTTCGCAGAATCCTTGGCAGTCAAATACCTTGGAATGGACTACACCTGTCGAGCATGTTCATGGTAACTGGCCTGGAGCTCTTCCAGTGGTTCACCGTTGGCCTTATGACTACAGTAATCCTGCTTACGAGGAGGATTTCGTTCCGCAAACGGTTCCTTTGAAGCCTGGCGAAGAAGAACACTAGAATACAATATTTATAAAAGGGCTGCCCAATCTTATTGAGGCAGCCCTTTTTGTTTGCGCCAATATGGGATGCATTGAAAGATTGCCCCATCTCAACAACTGGTTTCTAATAATTTGGAGAACTGCTCAATTGTAGCCCGCTGTTTAGCGTTTACTTTGTACTCATGAAATCCATAGGCCGCATCCGTATGTGTCTTGCCCTTGCATTTGCCTTGTGCTTACAAATTGTAAATGCGCAAACTATAAGCTTGATGGATTCTCTAAGTGCTGCCTTTCAAGAACAACCAAGATTCCAATTCAAACTCGACTCACGTAATTCCTTCATTACGGGCAATAATGCTTCGGTGATGGGGATAAAGGTCGGACTTGAATTCGGGCAAACGGCATCGATAGGAATAGGGTACAATTGGTTGTATACGAAGATGAGGTCTGAACTAATCGATGGAATTGAAGATACTCCCGTGCAAGCCGATATTGTATTTCGCTACATAGCTCCCTACTTTGATTATTCCTTTTATCACAAGAAAAAGTGGGAAATGTCGATCCCTATTCAGTTTGGTGTGGGAATTTCCCGACTGCAATACACAAATGCTGCTGGGGTTACCACTCGACGTAATCAAGGGCTCATTGTACTCTACGAACCTTCCATGATACTAGAGTACCTCGCTTTGCCGTTCATTGGCATTGGTGGTGGTGTTGGTTATCGATTGATGCTGAAGAATAACAAAATGATCGATGAAAGATTCACTGCGCCCACTTACAAACTTTCCTTCAGTTTAAAATTAGGTGTGCTTTACAACCAACTTCGTGTGCATGGCTCGCTTCGATAGTTTATTTTTGAATTGATGTCAGATTTTGATTTTAGGGAAGAAGCATCTCAAGCTTCTGATAAGGATATAGAAAAGGTGTTGAGGCCAAAACAATTTGAAGACTTTACCGGTCAGCAAAGTGTGTTGGATAACCTCAAGATTTTTGTGCAAGCTGCCAAGCAACGAGAAGAGTCGTTGGATCATGTTCTTTTGCATGGCCCTCCTGGTCTGGGTAAAACAACCTTGGCCAATATCATTGCCAATGAAATGGCGGTGGGTATTAAGATTACTTCTGGCCCCGTGCTGGATAAGCCAGGCGACCTTGCAGGCTTACTTACCAACTTGGAGGAGAATGATGTGCTCTTCATAGATGAGATCCATCGCTTGAGTCCAGTGATCGAGGAATACCTGTACAGTGCCATGGAGGATTATTGCATTGACCTGGTAATCGACTCGGGCCCGGCGGCTAGGACGGTCCAAATTGCTCTGAATCCATTTACGCTTATCGGAGCCACCACGCGATCAGGATTACTCACAGCTCCCTTGCGTGCGCGTTTTGGGATCAATAGTCGCTTGAACTACTACGACGCAAAAACGCTTACGATGATTGTTCAACGTAGCTCTGAGATTTTACAGATTGAGATTGATGAAACAGCTGCCTACGAAATTGCTCGACGAAGTAGGGGTACTCCCCGAATTGCCAATTCACTGCTTCGCAGGGTACGCGACTTCGCGCAAATAAAAGGAGACGGTAGAATTGATATGTCTATTACCAAGTCCAGCTTGTCGGCACTCAACGTTGATGAGCACGGTCTGGACGAAATGGATAATCGCATTCTCAATACTGTCATCGATAAATTCAAAGGTGGTCCGGTGGGATTAACCACCATTGCTACGGCCGTCGGCGAGCAGGCGGATACCTTGGAAGAAGTATATGAGCCGTTTTTAATTCAGGAAGGTTTTTTAGTGCGCACGCCTCGGGGCCGACAAGTCACTGAGCTGGCCTATACGCATCTGGGAAAGATTCGAACACCCGATCAATCTAGTTTGTTCTAAACAACTTGTTGGCATGGGACAGGATCTTGAAACGCGCTCGAAAAGAATAAAATCCATGGCCCTAGGTCTCGGATTTACGTCTTGCGGCATTTCCCATGCTGAGTTTTTAGAGGATGAAGCTCCCCGACTTGCCAGTTGGCTCAAAAAGAACTCCCATGGCAAGATGAGCTATATGGAGAATCACTTTGACAAGCGACTTGACCCACGACTATTGGTTCCAGGAGCGAAAAGTGTGATATCCTTGTTATTCAACTACCACAATCCCGTCAAGCCAAGTGATCCAGAAGCTCCTAGAATCTCGTCCTACGCTTTAGGTGAAGATTATCACTACGTCATAAAAGACAAGCTCAAGGAATTGGTCAAGATGATCAAGTTGGAAATTGGCGAGGTCGATGGGCGTGTATTTGTCGATTCGGCACCGGTGCTTGACAAGGCTTGGGCCGCCAAATCAGGATTGGGATGGATTGGAAAACACAGCAACTTAATCACGAAATCCCAGGGATCGTTTTTCTTCATTGCCGAACTCATTCTCGACCTTGACTTAATTGCCGACTCACCGATCAACGATTACTGCGGCACGTGCACTAAATGCATCGATGCTTGTCCGACAGATGCCATAGTGGCTCCGTATGAAGTGGATGGAAGTAAATGTATCAGCTACTTTACAATCGAACTCAAAGATGCCTTGCTTCCCAAAGAAATGAGCCAACAATTCGAGAATTGGATGTTTGGGTGTGATATATGCCAAGACGTGTGTCCCTGGAATCGATTCTCATTGAAGCACAACGAACCGAAGTTTGAACCAAAGCAAGAGCTATTGGACATGAGTAAGAACGATTGGATCGATCTTACAGAAGAAACTTTTACGGAAATATTTCGCCGGTCTCCAGTAAAACGTACGGGATACGAAGGGCTGAAACGCAATATTAAACACCTATTTGACTAGGCCGGTAGCGCGTTAAATGAACCCAAAATGATGTCGCTGTACTTATATCCAAATTGTTTAATGCACCACTCCTTTAATTGAGCGAGCTCTTCCTTCTTGACCCAACGAATGGATTTTTGAAGTTCTTTCTTAAACAGGATTTTATCGAAGCTGACTTTTATTAAAACTTTCTTGCAGAATTCAAGCATTTTCCACGGGTTTAAGGTGAAATCTGTTTTCTAAATATACTTATTTTACTTCAGCGGGCCGTGATTTCCAGATTTCAGTTGTTAACAATCATTCATTGAATAGCTCCCTCTAACAACGAGGCCCTCTGCGTCAACGGAATTAATCCATCGATATTGTGAAGTTCGGAAAATCGGTCTTTCCTTCCCCATTTATAGGCCGATTTTAGCATCTTTTAGCAACTGGAAGGCAGACAAGTTACGCCATTGAACAATCGGCCTATTCACCTTTTTGCAGGCGATATTTTTTATAGAGTTTGGTGGCCATGGCCAAGATCATGGCCAGACCTAAGATGGCAACGGTTCCCCAGATCCAAGAGATCGTATTGCGCTTGACGATGAGAAATACCACGGCTATCAGAATGATGGTAGGTACTTCATTCAGTAGGCGGAAAGTGGTTGAGCTGAAAGGGATCGTGTCGTGCTTCAACTTGCGAATGACATACTCACCATATACCTGATACAGGTAAAGAATTCCAACAAAAGTAAGTTTAAGGTGCATAAAAGCTTCACTCAAATACCCAGGAAGCTGGATGAGTAATAGCGTGCCGAAAATCAAGGTGAGGATGGCAGATGGCCAAGTAATAATGTACCACAGCCGTGACTCCATAATTTTATACTGCTTGCTGAGGATTGATTTTTCAGGCTCGTCCTTGGTTTGCGCTTCGGCATGGTATACGAACAGACGAAAGATGTAAAATAGTCCGGCGAACCAGGTCACCACAAAGATGATATGTAAGGATTTAAGTATTCCAATATCCATGGAGCGAAATTACACCACTCCCTGAAAAATGACCGTATCTTTGCACAAAGTTTTAAGCTATGATACAAAAGGTAGAAGCCAAAGATACCTTGGCCACGAGTTCGTATATCGTTTTACCTGAAAATACCAATACCCTTGGCAACCTCATGGGAGGTCAGCTTTTGAATTGGATGGACATTACTTCGGCCATTTCGGCTCATCGTCATTGCCGAAGAGTGGTCGTTACTGCGGCGGTGAACAATGTGTCATTTCAGCATCCCATTAAACTAGGAGACATTGTTACCATTGCTGCACAGGTCTCACGTTCCTTCAATTCAAGCATGGAAGTGTACATCGAGGTGTCAGTGGAGGATCATGTTTCAGGAGCCAAAACAAGATGCAATGAAGCCATGTACACATTTGTGGCAGTTGATCAATTGGGAAATCCAATCAACGTTCCTGAATTGATTCCTGGGAATGCGGAAGAACAAAAACGATATGATGGGGCTTTGCGCCGACGACAACTTCGCTTAATTCTGGCTGGAAAGTTGAAGCCTTCTGACGCAACAGAACTCAAAGCTCTTTTTGAGCAATAAGGTACAGTGAATTGGCCGCACCGGCTATGCTGTCGGGCGAGTTGTGGATGATACATCGATTTTCAGATCCGTATTTGCAGCGGTTTCCCAATTTCGAGCAAGGTCGTTTTTTAAGCTTCTTCGGTTCGACAATGACCGAGCTAGGGTGCGGACGGTAAGGCCCCATGCCAAATTCAGGGACGGTGCATCCCCAAACGGAGACAATGCATTTGCCGAAGGCTGAAGCTATATGCATCATACCCGTATCCCCCGCAATGACGACCTGCGCCTGGCGAATAAAACTAGCAGATTCCATAACCGTATACTTGCCGCAAGCGTTAAAAACCGTCTCATGTTCGCGCACAACTTTGTCGGCAATATCCAAGTCATGCGGACCACCGATTAAGATCACCGGAATATTTATACGTTTAAGTACCTCGCTTAGAAGTCGCGTAGACATTTTTTTGCCGATATGTGCCGCTCCGATGGCAATGGCGATATAACCCGATCTAAATCTTTCTGGCAATTCGTTGAGATCAATTTCAGACTCGGCGGGAATGTAAAAATCGAGCCCTTTTCCGTCATCTTCGGTACCAAAGCCTCGTATCGTGTCTAAATAGCGATCGACAATATGGGTGTCGGGCATGCGGTTGATGCCAAAGTTGACATACAACCACTTCTTAAAATTCAACTTGTGAAAACTAAAGGAGAGTCCGCGCAAGTCGCGCTTCACCATCAACGACCGCACGTTCTTGTGGAGGTCAATGATGTAGTCGAAGTCCAATTCGCGCAAAGTCTCTATCACTTCGGCGGTTGCCTTCCGAATGCTATGCACTTGCGTGATGTGCGGATTGGATGCAAGCAAAGGAACGAAGGCTTCTTTCGTTAAGAAGTGCACCTCGGTTTCGCCCTCCAATTGTTCTTTGAGCCGACGAATTACGGGCGTGGTAAGCACGATGTCGCCAATACTGCTAAAGCGGATAATAAGGATTCGGGTTCTTTGCACCACGCAAAAATAAACGAATTGGGCAATGTAGCACTCACCATTTTGTGAACGCATGCACTTCAACCACAAATTAAAGATTCCCTCCCGCGAATAAGTGCAAGCCGATTGCAAGTCTTATTTTCGCGACATGATTTTAACCGATACGCACAGTCATCTCTATTCCGATCAGTTTGACGCCGACTTCAAAGAAGTGTTGGGTCGATGTGAGGAGCAGCAAATTCGCCGAATATTTTTGCCGAATATCGACTTGGCATCGATTCCACGTATGCACAAGCTCCAGGAGGATTATCCTGCCCTTTTCTTCCCCATGATGGGATTGCACCCATGTTCCGTAGCGGAGAATTATATGGAGGTGCTAGACACAATGGAGAACATGTTGCGCGAGGGGAAGTACTGTGCCGTGGGTGAAATTGGCATCGATTTGTACTGGGATAAAACAACCTTGTCTATTCAGCAAGCGGCTTTTCGCCGACAAGTGGGCTGGGCCAAGGAGTTGGGTTTACCTATTGTTATTCATGCACGCGATTCATTCGATGAGTTGTTTGAGCTCCTGGACGAATTGAACGATGACCGACTCACTGGAATTTTTCATTGCTTCACAGGAACTTTGGAACAGGCTCAACGCGTATTGGCCTATGGCGGATTCATGTTGGGGATAGGTGGAGTGGTGACCTTTAAAAATAGTGGATTGGACAAAGTCGTGGCTCAGCTACCGCTTGAAAGCTTGGTTTTGGAAACCGATTCACCTTATTTGGCTCCCCATCCATATCGCGGCAAGCGGAACGAGACCGCTTATTTGCAGTTGGTGGCCCAAAAAGTGGCCGATATACATGAAACGACCATTGAAAAAGTGGCGGAAATGACAACATCCAACAGCAAGAAAGTTTTTAATTGCTAGTTAGAACTGTAAATTATTCGCTAGAATTAGGCGGTTAGAAAAGCGAATCTGCGTAGGTTCGTCATCAGTAAGAAGAAGGGAATGACCAAGCACAATTCGATATTGATTATTTACACCGGTGGAACCATCGGCATGGTGGCCGATGAGCAATCGGGTAGCTACTATCCATTCGACGTGCAGGTGCTGTTTAGCCATGTCCCAGAGCTCAGTCAGCTAAAAATCAATCTGGATACAGAGTCTTTCACCGAGCCCATCGATTCTTCTGACATAGGTGTTTCGACGTGGATAAA
>JADFAK010000206.1 GCA_015665315.1 Flavobacteriales bacterium
TTGTAGGAAAGCTCCTACACCTATGTAGGGTGTTTATCTTACACTTGTTGCCCAACTCAATTCTAGATTTGACCCAGTGTTCAAACAAAGATGAGCACATAATAAATAGTTAGTTATATAGTAGTTAAGTATTTAAGTAATAATTTGGTTAAGTTGGCCGTCTCGATCTTTATCGGGACGGCTTTCTTTATGACTATGTTGAAACTACATTTTTCCAAATACCAAGGCGCGGGTAACGATTTCATTTTGATCGATAACCGGTCTGGCACGCATCAATTGTCTACCGATCAGATCCAAAAACTATGCGATCGAAATTTTGGAATTGGCTCAGATGGATTGATCTTAATTGAGGAAAGTGATAGTGCTAACTATTTTGTGAATTTCTACAATCCCGATGGCTCGCAGAGCTTTTGCGGCAATGGATCAAGGTGCGCTTTCCGCATGGCTCAGAGAATAGGACTGGTAAAGAAAGAAGGCAGCTTTCAAGCGATTGACGGTCTGCACCAAGCGAAATCCATTTCCGATGATGTGAGTATCTCTATGTCTGATGTGGCGGGAGTGGATGCGTATAAGGATGGGTTTGTCTTGCAGACTGGTTCTCCTCATTTCGTGAAGTTTGCAGAAGAAATTGAGAATATAGACCTTGTGAAAGAAGCCCACTCCATCCGATATGATGCCCACTACAAAGACAAGGGGATTAATGTTAATTTCGTGCTTCCCGAATCGGATGGGATCAAAATGCGCACCTATGAACGGGGTGTGGAGGCTGAGACCTTAGCTTGTGGCACTGGCGTGACTGCTGCGGCATTGGTGTTTGCCCTTTCTCGTGATCATGTGGAAGCGGTAAAAGTCCAAACCAGGGGAGGGAAACTAAGCGTCAACTTTGAACGCGCAGGTCAAGGATTTAAGAAGATCTGGTTAACTGGACCAGCCGAACACGTTTATGACGGAAATATCGAGCTAATATGAAATTGATTGCTGATAGTGGGGGGACGAAAACTGACTGGCGTTTGATTGGTGAATTCAACATTATTCATCAAGCGAAGTCGGATGGACTCAATCCTTACTTTTTAAGCGAAATTGAAATTGTAGACATCCTGAAAAGTGATCCGCTACAAATGTTTCCGGCCGAAGAGATCGAAGAAGTCGTGTTTTATGGTGCAGGATGTTCAGGCGATATCCAAATTTCGAAAATGGAAAAGGCCCTGTCTGAGGTCTATTCTTTCGCACATGTGCACGTTGAACACGATCTGTTGGGAGCCGCCAGGGCGATCTGTGGTAGGAATGAGGGAATTGCTGTCATTCTCGGTACTGGTGCGAATACCTGTTATTTTAATGGTGAACACATTGAGGCCAATATACCTTCATTGGGATATGTTCTTGGTGATGAGGGGGGAGGAGCCGATTTGGGAAAGAGTTTGCTCAAAGCCTTTTGCCTAGAGGAAATGCCGGACCACTTGGACACTGCTTTTCGGATAAAATACGGACATACCCGCGATTCGCTGTTGCAAAATATATACTCGGAACCATTTCCTAGTCGCTTTCTCGCACATTTTACCCACTTTCTGTCCAAGAACATGGATGATCCATGGGTCAAAGATTTGATCTTCGAGCGATTTGAATTGCTATTCAAGAAAACAATCCTACAATACCCCGAGTCACGACATGTGCCCGTTGGTTTTGTGGGTTCCATCGCTTTCCATTTTTCAAGATATTTAAGAGATGTTGCTGAGTCAATGGGGGTTCAAGTTGGACAAATATTAGAGACTCCCATAGCCGCGCTCACCCTATTCCACATGAATGATGATGAATAAACTCTGCTGGATATTTCTTTTCCTTGTTCCCTTTAGTCTAGGAGCATACGACCTGAGTGAAAATGCCAAAATCAGCATTCTGACTTGTTCTCCCGGGCAAGACTTGTACTCAACTTTTGGCCATTCAGCCATTCGTCTGCAAGATGAAAAAGGTGAGCTTAGACTGGACGCGATTTACAATTATGGAACCTTTGTTTTCGACGACGATTTTTATTTGAAGTTCACGCGTGGTAAGCTCAACTATATCTTGTCCAAAAGTAGGTGGGCCGATTTCCAGTATGGATATCTCCAAGAAGGTAGGGGGATCATTGAGCAAGAATTGGATCTGACATGGGAGCAAAAACAAAAGTTTGTCGACTTGTTAGAGGAAAACTACCTTCCAGAAAATCGGGAATACCTCTATGATTTCTTTTACGACAATTGCAGCACTCGGATTCGCGATCTGCTGAAAAAAGCCCTTGGAGAGGATTTGGAGTTCTTCCCCATCGAACGAGAGCCAATCTCCTTTCGCCAAATGACCGATCCATACATGCTCAATCTACCGTGGAGTGATTTTGGCATTGACCTCGGACTCGCGGTGCCTAGCGATAAAATCATTGGTGATGAGGATGATATGTTTTTACCCGACTTCCTGTTCGATCAAATAGGACGTGCCTCCTTGGCAGGAAAGCCATTAGTTGCCGCCGAGCGAGAACTACTTCCAACTTTGGATATTGAACCTTTATCTTCCCTTTGGGTGCCGAAAGTGGTCTTTTGGAGCCTCCTGGTTGTGCTTCTTTTGGTATTTTTTCTGCTGCGCAAATCTGAAAGGTTAGTCGGCCTGATTTCTGGATCCCTCATGTTCCTATTTGGTCTGCTCGGATTACTGCTCTTTCTACTTTGGACAGCTACCGATCACGTAGCAACTATCAATAATCTGAATGTCATGTGGTTATGGCCAACGCACCTGGTGTTTGTCTTCATTTCGAGGGAGAAATGTGATCAATATTGGACGATTTCTGCGCTGGTTCTCTTTTTCTTGGTCTTTGTTCATTCGTTTTTACCTCAGCAATTTCCTGCCAATGTCACGCCTCTGCTTCTCATCGGACTAACCTGCTCACTGGTTCGCACGTCTATGGGGAAAAGACTCGCTAGTTTGTAACAGTTAATAAATCTGTTGGCTTTTACTCAACTGCCAAATGTGAAGTCTTATTTTTGTGGCGCATGATGTACAGAGGATTAGTGTTTTTGTGTTTGATTTCACTCCTAGTTGGGTGTAAACGTGAGCGGCCAACGGCCTGGTCTGCTCAGGAGTTAATCCCTCTTGCTCACGGAACCCTCACTCTTGCCAACCTCGTTCCCGATAGCCTTCTGTCGGTCGATGATGACGGGTTGTTGCATTTCTACTTGGATGAAAATTTGACCGACTTTAACATCGATAGCCTCGTTCAAATTCCCGATACCACCATTCATAGATCATTTACGTCCGGAATTTCGGGCGGACCGTTTGAGATTGCGCAAGGTACTTCGGTGTTAGATCAACAAGATGAAAATGTCTTTGCCGTGAGCGAGGCGGCCTTGAAGGAGGTCATATTGAAAGGAGGGGTTTTGGAATACACTCTTTACAACCATATGAACGGACAGCTCATTATGGATTACGCGATTCCCGGAGCGACCAAAGATGGTGAGTCTGTTGCCTTTAGCGAGATACTTCCACCGGGTTCCGGATCCAACCCGTCTATTGTTGAAGGAACGATAGATCTTGCGGATTATAGAATCGACTTTAGTGGCCCATCTGGAGCCAGCTCCAATACTTTGGTCTCGATTTTTAACGCGACAGTTGATCCCGATGGACCAGGTCCGGCTTCAGTTTATGGAACCGACAGTCTGGTGCTTGATGTGAGATTTGTAGATGCCGCTGTCCACTATGGGCGAGGTTACTTCGGTCAGCATCATATAGAAGTAAGAGACACAGCCGACTTTTCACTGTTGAATTCTTTGGCAGGTGGAAACTTGACATTGGGTGATATGGAGCTCAGCTTGGAAATTGTGAATAGGGTGGGCGCAGACGCGCAAATACAGATCAACACGCTCAAAGGATCCAACACCTTCAATGATACGCAGCAGACACTGGACAATGTCTCACTTTCGGATCAAATCAATATTACGCGTGCATTTGAGAACAATGGTGTTGTAGAACCTACTTACCACAGTATTTTGCTGGACGAAGGAAATAGCAATATTTCAGACTTTATTTCTAACATGCCCAACCAGTTGTTAATGGACGTCGATATCGAAGTCAATCCATTGGGAAATGTATCGGCCAACAATGACTTTATCTATACCGATCAACCTTTAGACGCCCACCTCATTGCCGATATTCCATTGTGCGTTCGGCTGGACAATTTGAAGATTCAAGATACATTGGCCATTGAAAATGCACTCGGATTTGATGCCAAGGGCAAGCTATTCTTATACGTAGAAAACTCCTTCCCTTTCGAAGCAACAGTGAGTGTCGAACTCATTGACGCAAGTGGCCTTGTCGTTGCTTCTATGGCTAGCCAAGAACTTATGGCTTCTGGATTTTACGATAGCTCATCACTGCAAGCCGATGCCGTGGAAAGTACGCTCGAACTGACATTTGCCGAAGGCGTGATCGAAAACATTACTGAGGCCAATAGCTTTGTAGTCACGGTTATTTTTGATTCATACGGAAACGATTTAGTAAAGCTTACGTCCCAAAATCAGTTGACTTTGAGCATTGTAGCCGATCTTGAAACAATTCTCGAATTCGAATGATGACTCGTAGCAAATATGGCTTCTTGTTGGTTTGCCTCGTGGGCGCCATGCTATCTGGGGGAAATGCTTCTGGTCAGTCCATGTTTTTACTCCGAGCCGATTCTACATTTCGTGCCTATTCGAGTTTTTTCGAAGTGCATGGCAACGGCTATTACCGCAGTAATTCCCTGAGCAATGAGTATGTCAACCGCATGGTTGTGGGCGGATACATCGGTCCGGATACCAAAGCAGGCATAAGAGACAAGCTATCGGGAATGAACAGGATGGGGGCCGAAGCTTCGTTAGGACTGTCGTATTGGAATATGAGTGACTCGCTTTTTAATCGGCCCAATTTGGGGATAAAGCTCCTGGTCGATGTAAAGTACGATGCGAGCATGTCCTTTACAGATGAATTGTACAAAGTCGCATTCGAAGGGAACAAGCAGTATCGCGGAGAAGAGATTTTATTTGATGGAACGGCCGCTGAGTATTACGCGTATCAGAAACTTGGCTTCGGAATATTTGACAAGCGAACGCTTTCGGGAATTAGTTTGTCCTATGTAAACGGACAGGATTATCTTCAGACCTATATCAACAATGGCGAGCTATACACTTCGGAACTCGGGGACAGTTTGAACTTGGCCTATCACGGGACTCATTCACAGTCGCTTTCTAAAAACGGATTTGGAACTGGCGATGGCGTGGGGGCTGCAATTGACGTCAATGTGAATTTCCCTTTGACCGATAACAAAGGATTTATTTCGCTTCAGTTAAATGATTTGGGATTCGTTTATTGGAATGAGGTGACTGAGTATCGAGCAGATTCTTCGTTGTCCTACCAGGGTGTAGATATTTCGAACCTATTCGCGAGCGATCTTTCCCAACTGGAAATGCCCTCGCTCATCGATTCACTTGCCTATGACAGCACCGTATCCAGCGAGATCAAAGCATTGCCGCTTTCATTGGGAGTGAGTATGTTGCACGAACTTGGTGACGCAAGTTATATTGAAGTCGGACTGAGAATTAAGCCTACGCGCTCACATACGCCTGAAATTTATGCGAAGTATCACTATTTCATGAACCCAACAACACAGGTGAGTGCTTCGGCGCGATATGGTGGTTATGGCGGACTGAGATTTGGATTTGACGTGCAAAAGATGTGTGGAGCGTGGTACATATCGCTCGGTTCGGATGACTTGCCTGGGCTGATATTAAATAGCTCACGCGGTAGGGGAGCATACGCTCAAATAGGGCGATTTTTTGGAAAAATATGATTGATTCGATAAAGAACATAAAGCACGCTGATAGCGGTAATTTTCTCCTTATAGCAGGTCCTTGCGCCATTGAAGGCCGGGAAATGGCTTTTGATATTGCCCGCAAGATTCAAGAAATTACAGACCGACTGGAAATTCCATACGTATTCAAAGGCTCGTATCGGAAGGCCAACCGTTCGCGATTGGATTCTTTTACCGGTATTGGCGATGAGTTGGCCCTGAATATTCTAAGAGATATTGGTGCTGAATTGAACTTGCCCGTAACCACCGATGTACACCTTCCTGATGAGGCAACACGTGCTGGGGACTATGTGGATTTAATTCAAATTCCAGCGTTTTTATGTCGACAAACAGACCTACTAGTCGCCGCGGCCAAAACGGGTAAGCCTGTCACAGTGAAGAAAGGTCAGTTCCTATCGGCGGAGTCCATGAAACACGCAGTCGACAAGATTGTAGGCTCGGGCAACGATCGTGTTTTTCTTATGGAACGCGGTACGACCTTCGGCTACCAGGATTTGGTGGTCGACTTTAGAGGTCTGCCAGTCATGCGAAAATATGCCCCAGTTATACTAGACATTACCCATTCGCTACAACAGCCCAATCAAGCATCGGGTGTGACAGGGGGGAAGCCAGAGCTGATCGAAACGATAGCGCGCGCAGGTGTTGCCGTCGGACTAGACGGATTGTTCATTGAAACCCATCCCGACCCAAGTGTGGCCAAAAGTGACGGCGCCAATATGTTGAAATTGGAATTGCTAGAACCGATGTTGGAGAGACTTTTAAAAATTCATCATGCTGTAAAATGAAATCCTTCTTCTCCTTCATATTGCTCGTGTTTTGTCTGCAAGGTCCAGCCCAAGAGGTCTTTCAAAATCTTTATGGAAGCAGTGGGATTGATATTGCGCGAACGGTCATTCCATTGGAAAATGGAGAGTACGTGATTGCGGGAAGCACGGGAAGTTACAATGGAAACCAAGATGGCTACTTCTTGCGCTTGCACGCTGATGGTCAATTGTTGTCGTCCAATTCGATAGGCGGTATGAACGTTGATTATTTCAATTCCATGGCTAAGATCTCTGAGGAGGCATTCCTCTGTGTCGGAACTTCCAACAGTTTTGGTCTTGATTATGACATTTTCTGGGCCTTGCTCGATGTTGATGGTGAAGTATCCCAACAGGGAACTATCGATTCAGGGGACTGGGATTTTGGTGTTGATATGGCACGAGCTGATGATGGCAACACTTACTTGCTGGCCGATACATACGCTGGCAATACGGGAAGAGACATCGTATTGTACAAATTCGATGCTTTAATGAACGAAGTGTGGAGCGTGCAGTTTTTTAATGAAGGGAATGATCATGCGGCCAAAATGATGCTAAACGATGGCAAGATCGTCATCGCTGGGACGCATGCAAGTGTTGATCAGACGGATTCTTGGATGATCTTTATGGATGAAAATGGGAACTTGCTTGACGAATGGATTGCCGACCTACCAGGGAATCAATCAATTGCAGGGATGAGCCTTGCCAGCGATGGTGATTTCTTGTTGATCGGTGACGATGATAGTGAAGTTTCAGGCTTGGGACTAACCGACATGCTTGTTTTGCGATATGATGAACTAGGAAACGAGATTTGGCGCACTTACTGGGGAGGAGCGCAAATGGATTTCGGTAAGGACATCGTTGAATTGCCCGATGGGAATTTTGTCATTTGTGGTCAGTCAAACAGCTTTGGTAATGGCATTCCCGACGCCTACAATTTGAAAACATACCGACTTAGTTCATCAGGTAACTATCAAAGTGGTCAGAATCTAACTATAGGTGCCAACGGGGATGAACTCATAACCGATATTGCACTTTGTCTTGATGACGGGTATGTGATCGTGGGACAGGCCGATAATAACGCACTCACAGAAAAGTATGCCTACGTAGTGAAGGTGGGAGATGGCAACGAGGTGGATGAGGTAATTGAGATAATTGCAGATCCAAATGACCTATTCGAGCAGCCAGCCCTTGTGCATTTAGAACTGTATCCGCAACCTAGCTCGGGTCAGTTGTGCATAGTATGGCCTGAAGGGGATAACACGATTGCCCTTGTGGACGCGAGTGGCCGATTGATCAGAAGTTTAGCGCTAGTCAAAGGAAAGAACCAGATTGATCTGACTGATATCTCGCCAGGAGTCTATTTCTTGCGAAATGACGATAGTAGCGTGAGTTTCAAATCAAAGCAGCTTGTTATTGTTAGGTGAAAAGAGCTTATTGATCGCCATGTTTGTTTGGGCCAACTTGTTTGTGTGCGCCCAGTCATGCGTGGATTCTATCATAGGGCCGCCGAACAAAGAACAAATAAATCCAGCCGCATCGCTCAACCTTGGTAGCAAGGAACTCATTTCTTTCAACGAAAGTCTAAGATTCAAGTATTCACCTTGGTGTGATACGTTGAACAATGAATTCATATCGATTAAAGAATCAACAAGCTTGTCCAGCCTGAAAAAGGCGGATGGTCACTTGTCACAGATTCCAACCACCCCGAATTACGCAGAAATCGATTTTCACGGCCTCAAAACTTGGGTTACCCCCGTTTCTGTCGAGACTTTAAGCACCTTGTTTTTCGAGTCAACGGATTCCAGTCGTTGGATTTCAATCTACGGCCACCACCAATCGGCCCACGACGTGCTTTGTCTGACAGTTGATGAGGACGATCTCTTTAGTGATTCTCTCGGTATTATGGTGCCGGGCATTCGTTATGAGAATTCAGAGCGGACGGGAAATTATCATCTGCGTGGAAAGCAGTCGGAGCGCGATGCATACTTGCATTATTTCACGCCCGATTCTCTCTTGTTCGCTATGCCCATCCATATACGCATACATGGAGGTTTACAAAGAGGGGCTATGCAAAAGTCCATACGTCTCTATTTTCCAGGAGATGAGAAAAAGAATGAGTTCTTCCCTGAGTCACAGCGCTCGACTTTCGATCAGCTTGTCCTTAGAAATGGCAACAGTGCGGGAAATGGCACACACATCACCGATGCATTCATTCATGCGTGCGCACCCAAAAGTAACCTGATCTCCAATCCATCTCGACCTGTCGAACTCTTTATCAATGGCGAATATTGGGGCTTCTATCACCTGAGACACCGCAATAACGAAGAGACTATCCAAGCCGCCTTAGGTTTGACCGATCCTATTCATCTCTACGACGAAAAGGTTCTCACCGATGCCACATTCAATACGCCTATCGATTCTTTGGCGGAGGAAATAGGTCAGTTGGATGTTAACACCGAAGAAGATTGGACAAAATTGGCAGACTTGCTCGATATTGAAAATGTCACCGATTACATACTCATCAATACCTTCTTTTCGAATCAGGATTGGATCATCAACAATGTGAAGGTATATCGACATCCGAGTACCGGTAAATGGTGCTTTCTGTTGGATGACATGGATGCCTGCATGAAAGATGGCCCAGAGGTCAATATTTTTGAGAACATCGACAAGACCCATGGATGTTATGCCGAAATTTTCAAGAAACTGTTGTCATGCCCACGATTCACAAGCCTTATTTGGAAGAGGTATCGGGAATTGAAAGCTAGTTCTTGGTCTGCGGAAACACTCAAACGCAAACATCTACACTGGTTACAGGATCACGAGCAATTAATTCAAGCCCATAGGCTGCGCTGGAAACCTAGCTTTATTCACGAAGATCTGAAGAGATCCCAAATAGCATCGCTTACTTTCCTGTCTCATCGTCATTATTTCTTCGAAGACCAACTCTCAGAATATGGCTCAGGTTCGGCCGATTCCTCCTTGTGGGCTTTGATCGTCGTTTTAGTCTTGGCTCTGGTGTTCGGACTACTGGCATTTGTTGCAAAAATCCCCTTGCTCCTTAAAAACATCTTCCTCCTTCTTGGTCAGTGGATAGCCATGTTCTCCGCAGTGGGATTCGTTTGTCCCGAAGGATTAAATTTTTCGCTTTTCGTTCTGGCAGATTCGTTTCTTAGTCCGACAACTTGGCTACTAGAATCGTTGAGCTTTACGACAATGGATAGCGGATCCACAGGATTTATCGTGTCAATTGTGCTCGTACTTGTGTTGTGCGCCTGGGCACTGGCGACCATGCTGACTGAGTTAAATGTTTCACGTTTCATCCTTTGCTTTATTGGTTTTCTCTCGCCGCTCTATTTCATCCTACTGCCAAGCGCCGATTGGGTACTATTTGTTCTCAGTGCTATTTTCATAGTGGCTTATCGTCGCCAAAACAAATTCGGAATTGCCTTTGTACTTTTTCTGGTCGGCCTCGCTTTACCGATCGGTTTGCTCATGTTGCCCGCGCTATTCCTTACCGAAATGATCACTTCGAGTTCTCGAAGAGAGGTGCTGAAGAACTTTACCATGTATACCCTGGCGACTTTTGTTGGAGAGGGGATTGGTGCTTTATTCTTGTCCGATAGCTGGTTAACTCAAGGCTCGACGCTACTTGGACATTTCCATTGGCCTCAACTCCCCTTCATGAGCGGTACCGTTTTTCCAACCTTGTTTTTAGATGCTGTCGCAGTTTCGATTTCGATATTCTGCGTGTTTACGCTTCTCTACTATTTCATAAAACGACTCAAAGGGCAAATTCAAGAGAATCGCGAGTTAGTCCTATCAATAGGAGTGCTGGCATCTGTATTCTTATTTGCTTTTTGCACTGGGGATCAGTCTATGGTAAAAAGACTTGTTTTATCCTCTGGCTTTATCTTCGTGCTAATCGCCAATTTTTGGCAGTATTCTTCGCGGGTCACCTATTTTATTCCGCTCTTTTTTATGCTCACCTTTCTCCTTTTTGGAAGCTATACACATATTTTAATTCAAATAAAGTTCACCCTTCTTGCGCTTTTCTTGGGCTCATTTTTCTTGGTGTATCGTGAGAATAAGTTAATTCGAAACACATTCCGGGTGCTACAATTAGTTGGAATGGCTTTTGCTCAATGGTATTTCCTCTTGCAATGGTTTTGCAGTGGGCCAGTACAATAAGCTTACTTATCTTGCACAAGGCAAATGCTGATTCACGAACATATCAATTCACTACGATGAAATACCTAATTCTCCTCTTTGGCATCCTCTTAACTTCATGCGGAAATAATAAAGGAGCCTCCAAAAGTGACAGCATGATGATGGACGTGAATGTATCTTCCTTCTTTTCACAAGATAGTTTCCCAGGAGTAGAATCCAACCTGAGAAATACACGAGTGTACAAGTGCGACTTTACGGTGAATACAAAAGTGCCTTTCGAAATTGTTGAATTTTTAGTCGACTCGATTAAATTACCAGTTCCCAGTCTGACCCTCAACGGGGAAATTCTCAAGAACGAACATATTCAAATTGCCGGTGATTCGGCACATGTTATATTTCAGGCCAATCGGATGTTCTTCAATGCTGAAGCCAAGAATCAGATCTATAATGTTGAGACCTACCAGCTTTCTGGCTTGAGACTTCCTGAGTTAAATGGAAAGATGGTCATTCGAGTGGATGGGCAGTTGCAAACTGTAGACTTGGGGGATTACGTCAAAAAGGCATCCGTCTTTCATCCTTAATTCCATTCTTTAGATCTACTAAGATCTTCCTCGATTAATTTTTTTTTGGTTTGCGATGCAACTACCGAAGAAAGTCGTGTCATTAAGTTGGAAACAATAAATTTTGACTTATGAATCGATTATTTTGGATTGCAATTGCCGCTGTAGTGTTTACACTTGGATCATGCCACAAAGGCGTTTTCGATAGCGGAGTATGGGTAACTGAAGAACGAGTTATCTCCGACAATTACCACGGTATCATCATAGAAGATGCAATTGATGTGGTAATCATTGAAGGTGCACCCTATTCTCTTAAAATTGAAGGTGGTGAGAATAAATTGCCTTTTATCGAAACCAAGGTGATTGATGGCCGACTGGTCTTGCGTGAAAAGAGAAATCACATTCGAAACGACAAACAAGTGAGGGTTTTCGTTTCGCAAAATCACATTAGCAACATATCTATCGATGGATCTGGCGACGTGACAGGCGACGATATTTGGGCCGGTGAGTTAGAAATCGATATCAGCGGATCGGGAAACATCAATTTAGGGGTTGACATTGAAGGAACAGTTGAAGTTGATATCAATGGCTCGGGCGATGTGCGTTTAACAGGTGAAGCTTCGCAGGTTAATTTCGATATTGATGGAAGTGGTGACATTGACACCCGTCAAATCATGGCATCCAACGCCTATGTGTTTATCAACGGCAGCGGAGATGTACGCCTAACGGCCACCGAGTTTTTGCACGTGGAAATTGATGGAAGTGGTGACGTCATGTACTGGGGAGCGCCAAATACCGTTGAAGTAGATATCGATGGTAGTGGCGATCTAATCGACATGGAATAACTTAGCAACAATCAATAAAAAACCAACAAGATGAAATCAATCATTAGCGCAGTACTTGTGATGTTGAGCCTAAGCACAATGGCGCAGGAAGTAAAAGAAATGCAAACCCTTTTTGGCAACGAACGTTCTCTTGGCGTGTTCTTCGGTGTAGGGGTTAAGATGACCGAAATTGATAAACAACCTGCTGTGTTCACTGGTGGTGAGTTTAACCTAATTATAGGACGAGCCATGAATATCGGCGTAGTTGGGTACGGATTGTCGACCAGTTCGTTTACAGGCAACACGGCACTCGGAGAAGATGGATACTACTTGTCAATGGGGTACGGAGGCCTAAATCTTGAGCCTGTATTTTATTCAAGAAGCTTAGTGCATTTCACCGTACCTGTTTTAATAGGAGTGGGTGGTGTGTCGCAACGACCTGATGGCTATGTGGCATTCGAACCCGGTGAAGACCCTGTCGTGAGCGAACCACGGATCTCTGATGGTTTCCTAATCATTGAACCTGGAATCAATGCCGAGCTCAATATCTTCAAGTTCATGAGACTCACTGCCGGAGCTAGTTATAGAATGATAAGCGATGTGCAAATTCCAGGGATGCAACAACAAGCGCTCCAAGGATTATCTGGACATATCGGATTAAGAATAGGCTGGTTCTAAGCAGCAAGAATTTCAAGAGTTGTCGCAAACTGAAGTATTCATACACCACGAATTGGTGGAAAAGTGCAAGCGGGGTGATTCCCGTGCTCAGCGAGATCTGTACAATCACTATTCAAGAGGAATGTTCAACGTCGCATTACGTATCGTGAACGATCATTTTGAAGCAGAGGATGTGTTGCAGGAGTGCTTTGTAACGGCCTTTTCCAAGATTCAATCCTTTCGAGGGGATTCGAGCTTCGGTGCTTGGCTCAAGCGGATAGTCGTCAATAGATCGATCAATGCTGTCAAGAGACGAAAGATGAATTTCGAGTCCATCGATGATGATCAAAATGCAGACTTCAAAGAAGATGAAGAGCAGGATGAACAACCGTGGGGAATATATACGGTGCAGGATGTGAAGAAGGCGATGGGGCATTTGCCCGAAGGGTACAGAATTGTATTCTCATTGTATATGTTCGAAGATTTGAGCCACAGGGAAATAGCAGATTCACTGAACATTACGGAGTCAACCTCCAAAAGTCAGCTGAATCGAGCAAAGAAGAAGTTGAAAGATTTAATACTACAGCAACGATGAAAGATGATCGATTAAAAAGCTGGATTACAGAGAACAAAGAAGCATTTGAAGAGGATTTCAATGCCGAAAGTAACTGGTCCAGAATCGAGGAAGGTTTGGCACCTCCCGTGAAGATGGTTCGCTTGAGAACAGTCATCCAATGGGGCGTCGCAGCAGCTCTCGTCATTAGCTTGGGTGTCTCGGTTTTGCTGAATATGATACATCGAGAACAAGAGGTTTTAGCTGAAGTGCCAGCCAAAGAAACCATACAGCCAATGGACTTGTCGGCTCTGGGAGGTGAACTCGCTGAAGCCGAAGGGTATTATATCAGTCAGGTGAATCTATGCATGTCGCAATTGGCCGATTTCGAAGTGGATGAAGATATGATGGCCGATGTTCAAATGCTCCAGGAGGAATACGAGAATTTGAAGAAGGAGTTGGGAAGAGGGGCCGATAAAGAAAAGATCATCGCCGCCATGATCGAGAATTACAGATTCAGGTTGGAAATACTTGAAAATATTTTGCAGGAATTAAACGAAAAGAATCATGATGATGAGCAAGTTATGGCTTAAGTCTGGACTGTTATTGATGTGCGTGCTCTCAGCATCCATCGTCCAGGCAAATGATTACGAGAAATCGAGAAAGGAGGGGAGGGCAATGAAGGTGTCTAGCTCTGTTTTGCTCGAAATAGACAACCAATACGGCAACGTCGAAATCTTGTCGGTGAAAGGTGATTCCCTCATTATCGACGTGACGATCAAGGTTCTTGGAGACGACAAGGACGACGTAGAAGAACTGTTGGATTTGATTCAAGTGAATATCCGTGAGGCTTCTTCTTATGTCCTGGTAGAGACTTTGTGGGCCGAGGATGCTTCTTTCTTTAAAAAGAGTTTCCTTGATCTTTCACAGACCTTTGGCTCGAGAGACATGATTCAAGTTGACTACCACATTCGGGTACCCAAAAATATGTCGATCGAGATTAAAAATCGCTTTGGGGATGTGTATATGGGTGACCATGATGGTACCGTAGATCTAGACTTGTCCTACGGCGACTTTCGAGCGCACAAACTGGCTCAGGTGAAAACCCTCAAAGCTAAATATGGCAAAATGAAGGTGAAAGAAATTGGAGGGTCGGCAAGATTTGACGTGAGATTCATGGATACGGTGGAAATTGACGAAGCCAATGAAGTGTATATGAAATCCACTTCTTCGGATATCGAAATAGAAAAAGTGGCCAAGTTGAACCTCAATTGCACGCATGATGACATTCGAGTAGTAGAAGCCGAAGAGATTTCTGGATCCATATCGCTAACTGAACTGGAGGTGGAAGACATCTTAACGAAATTTGATTTGACGACCAAGTACGGTGAGGTTCACCTGAGAAATGTGAGCACGAGCTTGAACTTGCTCAACATAGAAGGAGCATATACCGATTTCCAAATTGGCTTCGCACCTGGGTTTAAGAGCAAGTATACGGTCCAAATAACAGACAATAGAGAATTCTCCCGTGGCGAAAATGTATCAGTAGAAGATGAAACCAAGCGCAGTGAATTCATTACATATAAAGGTTCCATTGGTAAGGGAGGGGACGCACGCGTATCGATTATAACACGTAGCGGCTTTGTGAAATTTACACGATAAAGCTCTTTATTTAGCCTTCGGCAAATGCCCTTTTTGAGGTATTGTGAGAAGTAGAAGAAATCGAGTCATTTGGTCTGTAATAATAGGACTATATGCTTCGAGAGACGACGGAAGTGAACTTCCAATTGCCAGCCTGTGTTTTCCATCAAATCGAACTGGATTTGAAAAAGAAAAAGAGCAAAGGCTGCTGCGAAAAATTCAAGAAGAAAAAGAGGTGTAAGAAATGCCCGGCAAATACCTAAGCCGTTTATCGCCTGATCTCAAACTTACTTTCTCCCTCAACGATTTCTATAAAGTCCGTTGACACCTTGGTGACCTCTGACATCGGTGGTCCCTGCTCACACCAAGCTAGCACCGAATTTAAATCTTCCATTCCACCCTGTATTTCCGCTTGAACTTCACCGCTTGGTACATTGCGCACATAGCCAGTGATCGGGAGCTTGGCTACGAAGTCAAACATACTCTTGCGGTAATAGACACCCTGCACTTTTCCTGAAATTAGCAGCTTCATTCTCTTCATAGTTCAACTTCTTGGATAATCTGAATGCCCGCGCTCGTGCCAAGTCTGTGTGTGCCTAGTCGCAAGTAGGAGAGAGCGGATTGTAAATCACGGATTCCCCCAGCGGCCTTGACTTTTACGCTTGTGCCCTTGGTCAGAGCCATTAGAAGTTGAACATCCGCGAGACTAGCCCCTCCTTTGCTATGTGTGCCAGTACTCGTTTTGAGATAGTCGACGCCTTCCTCTATCCCCATTTGCGCTTGTCGCTGCTTTTCATTGTCATTCAGGGCCGACATCTCCAAGATAAGTTTCAAGCATATATGTGGACCGCACGCCTTTCTAATTTCACGAATTTCATTTCTTACGTACTGATCATGGGCTCCTTTGACCATTCCCAGATTGATAACCATGTCAATCTCCGTTGCGCCATCGGCTATTGCTTGTTTGGTTTCGGCGACTTTGATTTCCGTGGTATTGGCCCCAAGAGGAAATCCTATCACAGTGCATATTGCGACGTTCGTGTTTTTTAATTCGGCTTTGGCGAGTTGGATATGACAGGGATGGATACACACGGCGGCAAACTTGTGCTTTTTCGCGTCGTGGCAAAGTGTTTGAATGTCTTCGGGAGTCGCTTCTGCGCGCAGATTGGTGTGGTCGATATGCGAGGCAATCATGTCGGGAGTCATACTACAAAGCTACTAACTAGGAAGGTCATAATGGTAGATGTTCGGAATTCGATTTCAAAAGCGCTTTGCAGACTTGGAGAGGCCGATTTTGACCCAGGAGGAATGACATGATAATTTCCATTAGAATTTGATTGAAAGTTTTATATTTGCGCCCCTATTCTAGGCCACCATATGGTTTGTGGATAGGAGCAAGGGGGATTAGCTCAGTTGGCTAGAGCGCTTCGCTGGCAGTGAAGAGGTCATCGGTTCGAATCCGATATTCTCCACCAAAGATTCAACGGAAATTTCGTTGAATCTTTTTTTTTGCCCGATTCGTTTTCGAAGAGATATTTCAACTATAATTGCTGCGTAAAATAGACACTTTATCTATTTCTCTGTTTCAAGAAGATGAGAAGATCTTTTCGTTTGCGGAGTTGGAATCAACTCAATAGCCAAGGGCATGTCGCTAGGATGAAAGCCCTTGTTCAGTCGGTGCTTTTCGCTTCATGGATAAAGGCCTTGGTATTTCTTGCGCGTGCACGATTTTGTAAATCTTTGTGCTTAGTTCCTATCCGAGTTTGATTCGAGCGTAATTCTCTTTTCCCTTTTTTGGATATTAGCGCACATTTCAATCAATTTACATTATGAAGATTAAGTACCAGGATCTGATCGAACAAACGTTTGATTGGCCTCAATATGAATTAAACAATTCCAACGACCAATTGCATTTTCATGGGATTCCATTGATGGACCTAGTGAAGAAGTACGGTTCTCCATTGAAGTTCACCTACTTGCCAAAAATCGGCGAGAACATCAATAAAGTGCACGGATGGTTCAATCGAGCCATGAAGAAATACAACTACCCCGGTAAGTATTACTACTGCTATGTGACGAAGAGCAGCCATTTCAAATATATTCTCAATGAAGTATTGTCCTTTGACACACATCTAGAGACTTCCTCAGCTTTTGATATTGACCTCGTCAAGGCTATGCACGCCGAGGGAAAGTTTGAAAAGGACAGAATAGTGATCTGCAACGGATTCAAGGACACCAATTACGCACAGGGAATTGGTTCGCTCATTGACGAAGGATTCACCAATGTCATTCCGGTGATTGATAATGAGCACGAAATTGCACATTTGGCCAAATCGCTGAATTCTTGTGTAGATGTCGGGATACGAATTGCTTCGGAGGAGGAGCCAAAGTTTGAGTTCTATACTTCTCGATTGGGCATTCGCTACAAGGATATTCCGCGCTTTTACCAAGAGCACATCGAAAACAATCCGAACTACAGGATGAAGATGTTGCACTTTTTCGTGAATACCGGCATCAAAGATTCAGCCTATTACTGGAACGAGCTTCATAAATGTTTGTCGGTATACTGCGAACTGAAGAAACTATGTCCGACCCTAGACAGCTTGAATATCGGCGGTGGATTCCCTGTAAAGAATTCCTTGGCCTTTGATTTCGACTATGAGTACATCATCGATGAAATCATGCTGCAGATTCAAACTACCTGTGAAGAAGAGGGAGTGGAACCACCGCATATTTATTCTGAGTTTGGATCATTTACAGTAGGCGAAAGTGGCGGCGCGATTTACCGCGTTATGACGCAAAAGAAGCAAAATGATCGAGAGAAGTGGAATTTGATAGATTCATCTTTCATGACGACTCTTCCAGATGCATGGGCCATCAACAAGCGTTTTATCATGTTGCCTTTGAATCGGTGGGATCAGACTTACGAGCGCGTTTTTCTGGGCGGTATGACCTGCGATAGCGATGACTACTACAATTCAGAACAGCACGTGAACGCAATCTATTTACCCGATTTTGACAAGGACGAGCCTTTGTACCTCGGATTTTTCAATACGGGAGCTTACCAAGAAAGTATCAGTGGGTATGGTGGCATTCACCATTGTTTAATTCCACAGCCCAAACATATCTTGATCGATCGCAATGATGAAAATGAGCTCACCTACGAGATGTTTAGGGCCGAACAGAAGCCTGAGGATATGCTTAAAATACTGGGTTACAACGTAAAAGAGTAAGGCTATGAGTGAAACGAATACATACGCGGGAATACCCGATTCTTTGGGAAAGGAGGACAAGGCGCGAGCTGTCTTGATTCCCGTTCCTTACGATGGGACAAGCACCTGGGGCAAGGGAGCCGATTTGGGGCCTGAGGCATTTTTGGACGCCTCGGAGAACATGGAATTGTACGACATAGAAACCGATTCTGAGGTATATTTGGAAGGTGTATTTCTAGACGAAGCAGTTTCTGAAGATGCGTCACCGGAAAGCATGACGGCTGCCGTAAAAGCACGCGTTGCGGCGCGCATTGAACAGGGGAAATTTGTCACCCTCTTTGGCGGGGAACATTCGATCAGCATTGGCAGTATTCAAGCACACGCTGCAGCATTCGAGAACGTTACAGTTTTACAAATTGACGCCCATGCCGATTTAAGGCCGGATTATATGGGATCGGAATGCAACCATGCCTGCGCTTTGCACTGGGCTTCGAAGAATACGAATCTTATTCAGGTGGGTATACGTAGTATGGACATTTCGGAGAAGGAGCATATGAATTTTGAGCAGACTTACTTTGCGCATGACATAGCGGCCGACAAAGAAGATGTGTGGATGAGACGATTGTTGACTCAATTGACGAAAAAAGTATATGTTACCATAGATTTGGATGGATTTGACTCGGCCTTAGTTCCGAGCACGGGTACACCTGAACCTGGTGGGATGGATTGGTACAGCGTTTTGAAATTACTTCGCTTGGTGAGCCAAAAGTCCGAGATTGTGGGCTTTGATATCGTTGAGTTGAAACCAAATAAAATTGATAAGTCGTCGGACTTCCTAGCGGCAAAATTATATTACAAGCTACTGACTTACAGCTTGTTGAAGTAGAAGAAAACCAAGTAAAATGAAGATAAGAGAGTTTATAGAGCACCATTACCGTCATTTCAATGCAGCCGCTTTGATCGACGCAGCCAAAGGATATGAAACCCACCTCGCCGAGGGAGGAAAGATGATGATTACCCTTGCTGGTGCTATGAGTACTGCCGAGTTAGGTATTTCGCTAGCGCAAATAATTCGGGCGGACAAAGTTCAAATTATCAGTTGTACAGGAGCCAACTTGGAAGAGGATTTGATGAATTTAGTTGCTCATTCGCATTACAAACGTGTGCCCAACTACCGCGATCTTACCCCAGAGCAAGAAAGAGAACTATTGGATCAAGGATTGAATCGAGTGACGGATACTTGTATTCCAGAGGAAGAAGCCTTCCGCAGATTGCAAAAGCACGTGTTCGAAATCTGGAAGAAAGCCGAGGATGAAGGCCGCAGGATGTTTCCCCATGAGTTCATGTACGAGTTGATTCTAAGCGGAGTATTGAAGCAGTACTACGAAATTCCTCCAGAGCATTCTTGGATGATCGCTGCTGCTGAAAAGAACCTGCCGATTGTCGTTCCAGGATGGGAGGATAGCACAATGGGTAATATTTTCGCTTCCTACTGTTTGAAAGGCGAGTTGAAAGCGTCGACCATGAAGTCGGGAATTGAGTATATGATGTATTTGGCCGACTGGTATACAGATAATTCGGAGGGGAAAGGTATTGGCTTCTTCCAAATAGGTGGAGGAATTGCTGGTGATTTTCCAATTTGCGTGGTGCCGATGCTTTACCAAGATATGGAGCGATATGACACACCTTTCTGGTCGTACTTTTGCCAGATTTCAGATTCTACAACAAGTTATGGAAGTTATTCAGGTGCTGTTCCCAACGAAAAAATTACATGGGGCAAACTTGACATTGATACCCCTAAATTTATAATTGAGTCGGATGCTACAATTGTGGCTCCGTTAGTTTTTGCATGGTTATTGAATCAGTAGTTATGAAAAGGATCATTAAAGATTTTAAAACAATCACCAAGGAGCAAATGGATCTAATCCTAGAGCGCTTCCCTGATGGATTTGAAGTGGAAGATTTGAAGACATTGCACGACATGAGTGGCAAACTCATTCGCTGTCTTGAAATCAAAACTGATGAAGTTGATTATCTGTTCAAGATGGATGTCAACATGATTGAATTATTGGACGACCACTCCGATGATGACATTGACATGCCCGACATGGATGATGGCTTCGACACGGATGGAGTTGAAGGAGATGATGATGACGATTAAATCTCACGCCTACGGGTAGTTCTAACTAAATCTATACGAAGATGGAAGGTGTTTTTCACATAGCATTCACTTCATCGAATCTTGACGATTCAAAAGAATTTTACGCTGGTGTACTTGGTTGCACAGAGGGTAGAAGTGACATGAATTGGATTGACTACAATTTTTTTGGTCATCAACTTACCATTCAATACATGAGTGCCAAGTTTGGCGGCGTGTCCAATTATCGACATCCGAAAACGGGCTTTCCATTGAACCATTTTGGTGTAATCCTCGCGTCAAAAGATTGGCAACAGGTAGTGGACAAAATTACGGCCTCAGGCTGTCCCTTTGTCGTCGAGCCCCAACTGGTTATGGAAGGTGAGATTGGCGAACAACGAATTGCCATGATTCAAGACCCCGATGGGAATGTTTTGGAATTCAAGACGTTTGCCGATTTGGGAAATGTTTTCAGGAGTTCCTGAAAGTGAGTGGTGGTCTGAATGATAAAAAGCAACTTGCTTTACAAGTAGTTCCTCATTGAATTTGAGGGACTACTATTTATTCATTTGCGCTTGTCGCGTTTAATGAGGGTGCTCCAAATTAACGAAGGGGTGAATCAACTTCTCGTCGGGAATCAAGATGTCGGGATCAGTGGTTTTATTGTCGTAATCGATATTGGATAATACGTACTTCATCGTTTCCATGCGCGCGCGTTCTTTGTGATTGGCGTGCACGATTATCCAAGGGGTCTTGTTCTTGGAGGTCTTATCAAACATACGTTCCTTGTACAAAGTATAGTCCTTCCACTTGGTCTCGGCCTCGACATCAACGTTGCTTAGTTTCCACTGCTTTAGCGGATTGGTTTTTCGTTCTTCAAGGCGCAGAGCTTGCACTTTAGACGAAATGGAAAACCAGAATTTGAAGATGGTAATGCCGTCGTTGATCAACATTTTTTCAAAATCAGTCACTTGCGACATGAATAGCTCGTACTGATCATCAGTGCAAAAACCCATGACCGGTTCCACGATTGCTCGGTTGTACCACGATCGGTCAAAAAACACGATCTCCCCCGGATTGGGCAGCTCCTTGATATAGCGCTGAAAATACCATTGTCCGCGCTCGAGCTCAGTAGGCTTCGGTAAGGCAACAACGCGCATCGCCCTGGGGTTGAGGAATTGAGTGAGTCGAAAAACAGCACCCCCTTTTCCAGCAGTATCGCGGCCTTCGAAGATCAACATTACTCTTGCTTGACTCGTTTGGATCCAATTCTGCAATTTGATCATCTCAATTTGAAGAGTTTCTAGCTCGTCAATCAGTTCAGGATCAAAGGCAAATTCTTTGAGGTATTTTGCCATGTTTTATCGTTGATTCGTCTAAATTTAAACACTTTGTCGTAGAACTGACAATTCGAAATGATCCAGTTTTAGTCCGCGAGAACTGAGGCATTAGAATAAGCTACTTTCAGTGGGTAAATATGCTGAAAATCTTTGTAGATTCGCACCCGCGTTTGGGACATTAGCTCAGTTGGTTTAGAGCGCTACCTTGACAGGGTAGAGGTCACTGGTTCGAATCCAGTATGTCTCACAACAAAGAGGCTGTCTTTCATCAAGACAGCCTCTTTTTATTTCGAGAAATCAGGACCTCTTCAGGCGCTCACCGGGAAGGAGCGGGGTGAAAAGGCCCTTTTCAAGTTGATCATGGACGCTTTCCAATGCCACTAACAAACTGTAGCATGACGCCACATTGCTTTTCATTGGCATCAACTACACGGGTGTAGAAGCTATTCAATCGAATACGTGTGTGTGGAGAAACTACGTAGGTTAAGCTACCTGCGACGCTCCAGTTGTACAGGTCTTGCTGACCTTCCTGCGCTTTCAACGAGTTGATCGAATGAGACGCACTTAGAATCCAGTTCTTGCCCGAGTACAGGTCAAGGCTGTTCATAATATTGGTCGAGATAAACTTACCCATCGAAGCTGAGGTTGTTTCACCAATAATTACTTGGTTCACCAGCTTTATCCGCTCGCTGTATTTGAATACCCAGTCGGCACCAATTCTATAAATATGGCTAATGTCTTTGGCAATAGCCGTGGACGTCAGGTGACCTGCAACCATGTTTAATCCTATCTCATTTCGCTTGTAGGTAGGCGATCCAATTCGAGAAGTCACCAACCAAGTTCCCTGATAATTGTACTGGCCAAATTTGAAGACAGGCGCGACGTCAATCTGAGATTCGTCGTTGACGACTAGGTTGTTGCACACGAGGACAGGCTTAGATAAGAAACCACCACTCGTCAGAGCTATTTCGATATCTAGGTTCTTCGATATAGGCGTTTTGTAGAAAACTCCGATGTCTTGCGCAAACCCCAAGTCCATTTTGATCGGATTGATCATAAAACTAACAACCGGGTCAATTTTCGGGTTGTGGCCGTAAGGGATGGAGTTGTTTCCGACGATGAGCGATGTTCTGTCCCATTTTGTCTTGAACTTCACATACGTCTGCTGCAATTTGAAGTCAATACTGCTGCGTTTAACGCCCAACAAGTCAACTTGTGAGTCGTACTCCAGTCCTATGCGAAACCTCCAACTGTCAACAGCTATCAGCTTGGTATAACCGCGTTGCATATTGCGCTGGTTCTTCTTGACGATTTGGAAGTTGACCTGGTTCTTCGGACTTCTCGTTGCGAAGTCCCATCGGTCGCCGTTGATGTCGTTGACGAATCCTCCGTGTAGATTTAACTGTCCGTAGAAGAAGGTCGTTTTTTGTTTGTTGAGTTTGATGGATGATTGTGCCGATAAGCTGCTACCGACAAAACATGCTGCTATGAAAAATAGTGTCTGTAATTTCATATCCTTAAGAATTATCGGTTAGTAGTTGTAAAGTTTCTTGCGAATGCGGACTGTCTCACGGATCTCTTTTGGAAGTTTGATCGTTCCCATCCACACCGGTGTAATTCGTTCGTAACACAGAACATATACACTCAATACATCCATCTCCAATGTTTCGTAAGTGAGGTAGATTTTCTCTATACCCTTGTATTGGTTGTTCACCCACTTTCCAGTTTTCTTATCGGTCAAAAGAACAAATGGCTTGATGTCATCGGGCAACAAAGCCGCATCGTACTGGATCGTACTTTGGACTGGATTGTAGCGTCTTGATTTCGGAAAGGTGTTCACACCGAAGAGCATTCCATAGAGCTTTTGCTCGCTGATTAGGGCGAGATCGACATTGCCGATAGTAATATCGTAAGGCGACCATTCTCCCGTGAGGGTGATTTGCATGTAGGACTCGCTTCCTTTGATATCGATAATATCCATTTGAATACTGTCTACATACTGCATCCACGAAAAGTCAAATTCTTTTGGTGTCTCGGCAGTGTAGTAACCACGATCTTGGAATTGCATCGTTTGAATAGGCTTTTCCAAAATTGTCTTGTAGGTAAACTGTTCGCTGTGCATGAGCAAGCCAAATTCTCGCTTGTAGTGCTCTTCCACATCAACAGGCTCAACGATACGTTCCGTTTGATGGCCAATTTCCAGTTGCTTCACGTCGACCTGACGTCGCAATGGTCGGCGCAATTGATCGAAATCTACCACTACATTTTCTGCATAGTCCGATAAATCGTTGTACTCGATGTTGGTAGGAATGACCTTGCCCGGGTTTTTCAATTGCAAAAGAGTGCGGTACAATTCAGCATCAAGATAGAACCAAGTATGACTTAGAATCTTATTCTGGTTGAGGTTTTTGTCGCTCGCAAATCGCGCCCCTATGTCATCATAATTCTCAGAGGTCAAAGCAAATTCCCATTTCGATGCCGCGAGGCAATTGTTGGTGATATTTGCCCGATAGGGCTGAGCATTGATTTTACCAGCGTCGTTGGTCATCGTGAACTCCTTGTGCTCACCACGAAAATTCACGCCAAAACGGTTGAATTCTTCCAATAGAAGCTCTGCATATAACAGGTCTCCATCGCTGTCCAAGGTCGGCGTCAAACGCATCAGGTCCACATCGGGAATGCGCACTGTCGTTCCCGCCTCATCTCTGAATTCGAAATCGACAATGACTTGCCCTGCGGCCATATTGTCGTGCAGACGAAGTTGAATGTCAGTGAATCGAAGTTCACCATCGATACCGTAGTGGGAATCTAGTTCGCCAATGTCATAGGCGTAATCCTTGCCTGGACTTTGTCCGTCCAAATGGAAGATTCCATCCGGTTGTTGCGCGAAGAGTGCCGTTATCTCTGAAGGCGCAGGTTGGTCATTGTTCTTGCTAATATTCCACTTATAGGAATAGCAAGAGCTGAGCGACATTGCCACTGTCGCGGTTAGTAAAAGTAATCGCATGTCGGTTTAATTTAGTTGTTGCGCAAGCGCTCCTTCCGAACGGAAGTGTAGAGGTAGGTAGTCTCGTTTTCGTTCACAAAGGTAATCATAAATCCTCTAATTTCGACGAAATCACCCATATTATCGACAAACATGACGATAATCAGGTTTAAATTGATGGGTCTTTGTGGTTGATAAGTTGTGCATGACACGCAAGCCTTAGGGACACTTGATTTGGCGTATTCACTGACCAATTGTCATGAATAGTTTATTGGCAAAATTTTTGCCAGTTAGAAGTCAAAACTTACTTTTGATCCACAATAGTTGTACAAATCGAAGAATCATGGCTCTAGAATTCACAGATAGTAATTTTCAAGAACTTGCACTAGACTCAGACAAACCAGTAATGATTGATTTCTGGGCTGAATGGTGTGGCCCTTGCCGAATGGTAGGACCAATCGTTGAGGAAATGTCAGGAGAGTACGATGGCAAGGCCATTATCGGCAAAGTGAATGTCGATGAGAATCCGGATATATCAATGAAATACGGTATCCGTAACATCCCTACAATTATCTTCCTCAAAAATGGTGAGATGGTTGACAAGAGCGTTGGCGCGGTTCCAAAGAACATTTTGACTGAGAAAATTGATAACCTTCTCTAATCTCGTCAATTAGAAAAATGAAAGCCTCGGTATATATCGAGGCTTTTTTTTTGCCCAGCACTATTATACTTTGTTGTGCCCACTTCGAAACAAAGGCGATTGTTTTTTCGTTTCTTTGTTTCATAACAACCCGCACATTTTTCCAGAATGGCAATTGAAATAGACAGAAAGTACATCCAACAGGTAGGCCGACTAGAATTTTTGGCCAAGCAGGCCGTCGAAGGTTTTATTACCGGTCTGCATAAAAGTCCCTTTCACGGATTTTCTGTTGAATTTGCCGAGCACCGACTTTACAATTCAGGTGAATCGACCCGCCATATTGACTGGAAACTGTATGCGCGTACCGAGAAACTGTTCATCAAGCGCTACGAAGAAGAAACCAATCTGCGTTGTCAGCTCTTAATCGACACTTCCGCTTCCATGTTTTTTCCCGAAGGTGTTGAGCCAGAGGGACCAAAAATGAATAAGCTAAAGTTCTCTCTATACGGAGCCGCCGCACTCATTGAATTGTTCAAGCGACAGCGAGATGCCGTAGGCGTGACTATGTTCAACGAAAAGATTGATGTACACACCGTGGCCAAGTCGAGCGCTGCCCACCATAGATACTTGTACAATGAATTGGAGCAAGTACTGGATAGGGTGAATCAACCAGATGATAAATCGACTTCGGTTGCGGAGGCCCTGCACGAAATTGCTGAAAGCATCCACAAACGCTCGCTCGTCATTCTGTTCAGCGATATGTTTGACAGTCGCGAAACGGCCGATGAACTATTTGCAGCATTGCAACACCTCCGTCATAACAAACATGAGGTCGTGGTTTTTCACGTGGTAGACAAAAAGACCGAGTTGGAATTCGATTACGAGAACCGTCCGTACACTTTTGTCGATTTAGAGAGTGGGGAAGAAGTAAAAGCCAATCCAACAGATATTCGGGAGCATTACCTCAATAATATCAATGCGTTCAAGAATGATTTGAAGATTCGGTGCGGACAGTACCTCATCGATTTCGTTGAAGCCGATATCAACGAAGGCGTGAATCCTATTCTATTGCAGTACCTGCTGAAAAGACAAAAGCTCTTTTAGAGAGACCTAAGCAATGTTCGTAAAGGCCGATTGCACATCATCGTCCTCCTCAATCTTATCAAGTAATTTTTCGATATCAGCCAGCTGCTCCTCCGAGAATTCAACAGGTGTAGTAGGGATGCGCTCAAGAGATGCCTTTTCGATTTCAATTCCCATGGCGTCAAAGGCTTCACTCATGGTGCCGAAATTCGTGTAGTCGCCATAGGCATACATCGTCCCATCATTTTCTTCCAAGGTCTCCAAACCAGCGTCGATCAAAGAGAACTCCAATTCTTCCAAGTCCATTTCGTCAGCCTTCGGAAATTCGAAAACCGCCTTTCGGTCAAACATAAACTCCAATGAACCGGTAGAGACCAAGCTTCCACCCACTTTGTTGAAGTAAGATTTCACGTTGGCGATGGTACGGGTCGTATTGTCGGTAGCGCATTCGACGAACACAAGCACCCCGTGCGGACCTTTACCTTCGTAGTTTACAAGCGTATAGTCAGTGGCATCTTTGGCCGTTGCGCGCTTGATGGCATTGTCAATATTATCCTTGGGCATATTTTGCCCTTTCGCATTTTGAATGGCCGTACGCAGCTTTGAATTGGTATCAGGATCCGGACCACTCTCCTTGGCGGCAACGGTAATTGCTTTTGCCAGTTTAGGAAATACCCGAGACATCTTGTCCCATCTCTTCTCTTTTGCCGCTCTTCGGTATTCAAATGCTCTTCCCATGGATGTTATTTGTTTGAAAAAGCGAAAATACCAATTCGAATCATGTTAATCAACCCAAGGTGAAAAATTGAGGAGGGGGGTATCAAAAGTCATATTTGGGCAAGAATTTAAAAGATCAAGCCTTCGGCAAATGCTGAGCAGTCGCACCATTCGAAACACCGATATATCTAGAAATCAGCCTAGTCGGCCAGCACCGAAAAAAAAAGTGCAGATTTTCGAAAAAAAAACCTCTGAACCCATTGCGTAAAAACTAAAATGTGTTACTTTTGCGTCCGCTTCGAAAGAGAAGCACAGATTAAAAGATCGAAAGTGAAACTAATCTGTTTTTTGGAAGTAAAACTCCAAAGTTGGTCTGGTAGTTCAGTTGGTTAGAATACCTGCCTGTCACGCAGGGGGTCGCGAGTTCGAGTCTCGTCCAGACCGCCAACAAAAAACTGAAACCCTTGTAAACGTTGTTTGCGAGGGTTTTTTTGTTTTTGTGTATTTGTCGCGCTGCTCTTTCCGCTTAAAAATCTGGTCCAACTATTTAAGCGGTTAGGAACAAATACCGGTGACAAAATCAACCACACTCATGTTTGGTTTCTTATTGCAGTACTAGTTGGATTCTATGAATATTACTCAAACAAGTGCTCAACTTTTTTCCAAGTTGTTCCAATCTTTGTAAGCTCCTGATCTAATAGCCTTGAGAGCTGATCTCTTTCGGTCGATAATAAGCGATATCTCTTGGAAATCGTCAAGTAGTCTTCGGTCAACATCCAGTTTTTTAAATGCTCGGGCAAACTCGGGACTTCCTCCAGGAACTTGTTTTTCAACGCTTTTAACTGTTTGTTCTCGAAGTTCTTCAAACTGATTTTCAATTCTTTTTCTTGCTCGATCAAGTTCTTCTTCTTCTTCTCCAATAGACTTAATTTTGGCTGCAGCTTTTTCTTCATAGCTAGCTGCCAAATTTTCAATTGACTGTCGTATTCTTTGTTCAGATTGAAGGTTTTCCTTTTCAATTCTATTTGTTGTCTCTGTAAAATCTCTTGTGCGGCGTTCTGCAAGTTCAATGTCTTGGTTAATTTGTTCTTGCTCTTGTTCAACTTGTTGTCTTCTAAGTTCCAAAGTTTCATGATCTTGGTCAAGCTTTTCGATACATTGTCTGATGGCATTGTCAAGATCTTCTTCTTCTGTGACATATTGTTCTCTCTTGTTAAGATATCTTGTCTCCAAATTTGAAGAGTTTTCTTCATGTTTTCTTTCTTCTCTTTCAAGTCTATCGACCTCTCCTTGATATTGTTTTTCAATTTCGCTTCTTCGACTTTCTTGTATTCCACTCCATTTGTCCTGATGAGTCTCTGTATTTCCCTCAACTCCTTGTATTTCTGCCCTAAGATGTTCTTCAATTCTTCTGTAGTGTTCTGACTCAAGACAATTTCTAATTCTTCGTATAAGGTGATTAATTTCAGCTGCTCTGCAGGAGAAAGATTCTTCAAAAAGTCTTTTTTCGTCGTCTTCAATTTCAGCTGTCTTTCCTGAATCTCCGATGGGAACGTGTACATATTCGGTGTTTTCATAAGTGTTGTTGAATAGCCATTTGGTTCTTGAGTATGTGGTGAGCGTTGTTTCTAAATCTCCAGGGCTGGATTTTGGCAAGTCAATTTCTACCGTATCAATACCGAGATATTTTATTTTAGCTAGTTTGTCTGCATCGACGGTATGAGTTGCCTTGAATTCGATCAATAAAATAGGATGCCCTTCATTGTTGAAAAATGCTAAATCGGGTTTGATTAATAAGTTTTGTCCTTTATAGCCCTTACCCCATTTGACAAGACCTTTGTCGTCTTGAAAGAAATATATTTCTCTACTGACCTTTTGACCGGTAATAAACTTAGCTTCTTCAAGCAAATTATAATGGCCGTCAACTCCGCTAGGAGGGAGTTTGTAAACCGGAGGGACAGCGAGTCTTTTTGTTTGAGCTAATTTGTCCTTGACAAATTTGTGTCTGAATGTTTCATCTGAATGAGTGCAGGGCTTTTCACCAGGCTTAACGTCTTTCGCGAAATGCCGGAAATACCAATTCTTCTTTGGTTTGTTGCGATGAACTGCGATCATTCTCTTTTGGCAACCGATGCAGAAATATTCATTTTCTACTTTCTTTTCGTCGTAGATGAATACTGTATTGCCATTTGTGTCTAAGGCATATAAATGTTCCCTTTTGTTAGAATCTAAAACCATTATTTATTATTATCAATTATGGTGCCACTCATTGATTGATTTTCAACTGTTATAATAGTATAAGCCATTTTAACGCATATTTCTTTTATTCGCTTGAGATAACTCAGAATTCATGAGACCAAAAGTAAAATTGCTATTAAATGAAAATGAATTCTTTGAAATGCAATTTGTCTTCGGTTATTGCTTAGAAAAAGTGGATTGGACTTAAACTTGTGTTTTGAAAGAAAGGCCTTTGATTAGCTAAATAATGTAGTCTGCTTTTTGGGTGTATAGGAGAATAAATTCGCGTCTTGAGGCAGGCCTTAAAGCTTTTTTTCTATCACATCATCTAGAACCGTGATATGCAAGGTCTGCTCAGCTATGATCTTCTTGTACTGAGCCAGCTCAGCCTCCATTTCTTTGATCTTCTTCAATTGATTTAGCTCCAGTCCACCGTACTTCGTTCGCCAACCGTAGAATGTCGGCTGACTTATACCATGTTCTCGACAGATGTCAGCGATCTTTTTACCCGCTTTCTGCTCGTTCAAAATCTTGATAATCTGTCCTTCTGTGAATCGTGATTTTTTCATCCCAATAAATTTAAGTGATTAACTAATTAAATTCACTCCGATTTTTGGGGTAGCATTACAAATGCATATACTTGCGTTGGAATACTGCTCGACGAATGTGTCTTTTAGGTGCTAATCCTATTCTGTTGATGATCGGAAAAGATAACATTCCCTTGCGTATTTGTTTTTAGCTAATACCAAAAGAAATGAATCCGGAAGACGACCCTTCAGAATTTACAGATCTAAACCCAACGAAAATCCGCGAAGCAGTGGCACAATTCGCTACGAAGTTGAACTTAACGGGAGGAAGTGCAGGAGTTTGTGATTTGTATGTTCTGATGTCTAATTATCTTATAAATTATGATGTGCGCAAGGCAATCAATTCGATATTGTTAAAATCCGATCTAGATATATAATCGCTGCTCTCTTAAAAGTGGTAAAACTGATACAAACAGAAAAAATTACCATTAAGGGAGAGAATGTTTTCGATGCTCAAGAGAATGGCGAAGTTGGAGTTGCTAAACTAGAGGAAAAACCACCGCCTCAGATTCAGTTGGGAAAAGCTACAGCGACCAACATGATTGGCACAGAGAAGGCTGTGCTGCATATACTAACAAGTCTATGGTTCTGAAAATGTAAATATGGGTGTAGTGTTTTTAACGGCTGTTACTTACGTGGCGCTTAAAGTGGTAGATCAGTTTATTATAGAAGAAGGCTATGGAAGGTTCAAAAGGTGGATTTTTCCAAAGCCAACTTATTTGAAGGCCCTTGAAAAGGTAATTTTGGAAACAATTGAAGAGTACGAGCAAAAGTATCCACAAAAGTCAGCAGGAGATGGAACGTTTCCATTTTACCAATCGCAAGTTGTTCTGGATGTTCTTTCGCGTCATATATTTTTTCGAGATGCAAATTTGAGTCTATTGTCGAGGGAGTTGGACCTTAACCCTAAAATTATTCCTCCTACAACCGAGCAAATAGAACAGCTGTCTTCTCTATTTATAAGTCATTTAAATAAGAATGATGATCTTGAAAAAATGCATGTTGATGAAAATTTCAAAGCTGAAATTTTCGAGATTTCAAAAATATTAGTAGGATTTGAAAAAGATATAAAAACTGTTTCTAGCGACACAAAGGACATAAAGAAAATAGTTACGGAGCTAGCGAGACCTGAAAGGAGGTCAATAGAGTCATTTCTAGACAAGGATTTTCTATTTAGGGAAGAGATTGAGACAGTATCCTCAAGTTTGGAATTAAGAAATGTTGCTTTGCTTTCAGGAATGTCTTTTTGTGGGAAATCACAGGTAGCCATATTCATGGTTAAACAATGTGTTGCTGATGGTTTTGATTTTCAAATTGGGGATGATGTTAATGAAGCCATTAGATATTTGCGTAGTTCCGATAGCCGCAGGTTGTTTCTTCTGGAGGATCCCTTTGGTCACATTCCTGGCATCGATGATGCCGCCAGCAAAAAGTGGCTTGAAATATCGAGGTTGATTTCAAGTTTAACAGACAACAAGAAACTTATTATCACTTCTAGAACTGATGTTCTATTGATGACTAGAGGAGCGCCTAGCTTGTTAAAATGTAATTTCGGTTCTGACAATTGGTTTGATTTAACAATTAATAAAGGCGAAACTCTTAAGGTGATATGGTGCAAGTTGTGCAAGTCGCATAATGTAGATGATTTGGTGAAAAAGAAAATATTGGAATATATAAATGTTGCGAAAAAAGATGGTTTACTCCAGCCAGGAGAGCTATCGTATTTAGCACAAAATTACGGTAATCTAGATTTGATAAGCAGTGAAAAACTCATTCGATTTGCCCGAGTTGATTCACATAACATAGCTATGACTTTTCGTAGCCTCAAGGCAGAAATACAAAGAGTGTTTATGTTGCTGGGAATTTGTGCTAGTGCAACACGACCTGTTCATTTAAAAGAATTGGCTTTCGCCTTACTTGAAATTGATGCCGTTCCTGGGTATAAAGGCTTGAAAGAGACTGAGTTGAAAGTTTATACACTGCGAGAGCGTGACTCACACAGCTGTACCCCTTTTCCAACTTATCCTGACAATCTATCCTTAGATTTAAGTGCTGAGATCAAAGAATCCCTTGGTTATTTGGAGAATTGTGGGTACATCCAAGTTGTTAATTCTACTGTGTGGTTTACTCATCCAACATATTCCGAAGCCTCTAGAATATTGTGTCTCGACCCGTCTTTTGAAAAACGTGAGTTTCTTTTAGCTAGTATTCGCAAAATGTTAGGTTCTGTTTCTACTTCGGCTAGTTTCAGATCCTCGAGACAAATTACGTTTATCTACGAGAATACTGAAGTGAATGATGTAAAACCGAAATTACTAGAGCTTGCAATTGAAGGTTTTGAGCGGTCGGTCTTTCCTTCGGTGAGGGATGAGTTATTTACTTTCTTACTCAAGCATCGATTAGACCTTTCAGGGGACGATAGTAGAAGGTTGCTAAGATATACCGAGTCTGACTCTTCCAATGATGAAATTTGCTGGGAGGGACCTACTCCCTATCTTGTTGATGATTTCAAATTCTATGAATTTTCTGATAAATCAGGATGCGACGATCTTGATAAATTAGGTATAGTAGGTCTATTGAATGATAAGAAGGAAGCCCCAAAGAATCTAGTTTGGGATTATCTTGAATGTTTGAAGAGTGGTTTCACGGATTCTTTGCCTGATCATAATGGGCAAATTCAGATCCTTTCGTATGAAGAGGCGTTTATTCGAAGCGAGGCGGCATTTGCTCTTACGTCGCGTCAATTTCCTCCAAAGGAAATTTCCGATATCATTTTCAATGATAGTCATCCTTCTGTCGCGTTTCACGCAATAAAGGGTATGATACAAGGAAGTCCTTTTTATAGTGAGGCCGAGGTCGACCAATGTATTCAATTAATAATTGAGGCATTGAAAAGGACAGAAGTAATAATAAGAGCCAATAATCTGCTTACTACCTTTGGAATTGGCTATCAAAGTGAAAGCATAGGGTGGTCTTCTTTAAGTGATGAAGGCAAGAGTGTTGTATGGAAAGTTTGGGGTTCAATCTTTCCTTTTTTTCTGGATCATTATCCCCCTGAGCTAAGAGTCAGAAATACAGGGAGATTCGGTTCTACTATAAATTCATCTAAAGCTTATATTAATCCTGATCAGGCTATTAAGATTGCTAATTCATATTTTAATTGGATTGAAAGTATATTGACACAACGAGTTCCTGACACTCATGAATTTGCTGTAGTTTCCTATTTGATTGACACTTGCGATAAAGATTCAGCTGTCAGATTAGATCTTTTCAAAAGAATATTTCAAGTTAAGGATACTTCAATGACTCTGTATTCTCTTTCATGGTCCTTGTCTAGTTGGAACAAGCTATCTGAAAATGAAAAACAATTAATTTTGGATATTCAGCAGTCGGATCGTATTGATAGACGGTGGATATTGGCGACGATATTAACTGCAACGAAATTGCCGGAAGAAATCACGAACCTTTTATTTGGGAGCCCTAAATTCTTAAAATTGCCAGCATCCGATATGGCGAAAGAGTTAGATTCAGAGGGTTATCTCAATGATTCTTTGAGCGTTTTCTGTGGTAAATATTACGAATTTGTGGACCTGGGCATTGGCAGGGATGGAGGGGAGAGATGGTTTCCCATATTGGAGTGGATAATTCTCAATGAATACGAAACTGGTTTTGAAATGTCTTTGAAGATGTACTTAAGTGAAGGAGTAAATGGCTTTTCTGATAGTTGGGGGAAGGACCCTACAAGGATCTGGAAATCAATATGCGATAAAACGGGAAACTTAGACATACTTGCTCAGCTTCTAATCGAGGAAACGGGTAGAAGCAGTTGTGTGATTGCAATTACGAAAGTACTATGGAGTGATCTGCTTGCTGTGTACAAGTTGGTTAGAAATGAGGAAACCCTTGCAGAATTAATTTTTGCTAAAATTGACTTGCTTCAGATGATGAATCCCGAGGATTTAGTTGAGTTTTTTGGTACGAAGTTTTTTGTTTCTCATCTAGTTCCTTTGTCAAGTATTGATTTGGCCGCCATGGAGCTTTTTGTTGAGCTTCAGCAATCTAAAAAAGGGGTAGAGGACAAAATACCAAATAAGATCACTCAAATATTGCGACTGGCAAAAGATTCAAAACTCACGTTTCACTTTGTTTCCCAACATTTGAAATTGGCAATAGAAACACACAAAAATGCAATTCCTGAATTGAATCGATTAGAGTCAATTCTAGGCTATAAGACAATTTCTTTGACGGACTTCGGAATGACTAGCCAATATGAGGATATTGATAATTGGATCAAATTGCAACAATGACGATGTACTAAAAGAAATAACGTGAGTAAAATAAGAGGAATAAAAGATCAATACAGGAAAAATCACACATGGTTTAATTCATGGCACTTATCCTGATTGTGATGTGCTCGAACCCCATCGCTTTGTGCCAGGTTAGATGGTAGAATTTAGGGAATTGGGTGTTTTTCACCGTAAGTCGCAAACGAAGCAGTACTCGAAGCATAGACCGCCCTAGCCATATTATGAAGTACAGAATAGCTTGTCACGGTGGAAAGGGCATGGCTGAGATGGATTGGGAGCCACTGCATGCGGGACCCGCACGTACGGTCGTTTGAGAGGCGCTCTCCGTTCCTTTAATTAGCGGCGGAGCAGTCTACTCGAATAGGCGCTTGATTTTTATAATAGCTTCATTATTTTTTCGATACCCTCGAAATATTTTTTTGCATAAATCAATTCGCTAGGGTGTTCTTTTTTTACAAAATTAATCATTCCTTTGATTTCTTCAAACAGGGTCTTTTCGCTTGTTTCATTGTCTAGGGTATTGTAAGCTTCACTGATGTTCCAAAAAGTAGCATCAAAATCTGATTCGAAATCCGTAGTATATGGTTTGGTTTCAAATAGTAACTGTTCAATAACGGGGTACCTATTACTTTCATTCTCATTAGTAATCATTAAATCAATAGTTACAATGAAGTTTTCAAACCCCAAATACCCTGAAAATTGCATACCATTATTTGGAGTAATTATTTTATCAAGTAATACTGTTGCGTCATTTCTTGAAAGAGTATCAATTTCTGACAAGACCACTCCACTATGCTTCTTTTTCAAGGCTTTGTTTCGACTCTTTTGAAACTCTTGGACATTATTTATTTCATTAGAGGACTTGTCATAAATGTTAATCATAATTAAATCTCCTTCTTTTGATGCTTCTGCTATACTTTTACCTCTGAGGTACAAGTTACAGGTCGATTTACTACCGATTTGAGAATTATCAGTTACCCATCCCATAGGAGCCTTTATGGCCAATCCGTTTTTCCCTCTATAGCAAAGGGCATATAAACCTTGATATTCCTTTAATTCTTCAAAGGAACATATTTGAAGCTCAATGAATCTTGGGTCGTTGTGTGCTCTTTTGTATGCACTTTTAGAGTAACCCTTGTTAGTAATGATTATTGCTCGATCAGCACTAACATCATCTAAAAAGCCTAAAATTGATTCAATGAGTTTTACGTTGATTTTTTTGTTGTAAAATTTACACTCGACAATTTGTCTGAATTTTCTTCCTCCCGAAAACCCCTCAATTAGAACATCTATTTGTCTTTGGCGTTCAGAATATCTTCCTCTTATTCGGAAGTCTCTTTTAACATAAGTACCAGGATGTTGTTCCTTTAGTAGGTGATGAATGTTTTCCTCATATTCTTTCCACGGTTTTACTTTTTTTTCCTTCATTTTTGATTATTGTGCCTAATAGTTAGTGTAAAATGCGTTTTAATGCATTTTCACACAGTGTGTGTGCCCAGCAAAGGCATTCTTAAACTAGTCTAAAACTAGTTTATTAATCTAGAGGGTGCAAGTCCCTTAGGCATTGGTGGATATATCGGTCGCCACTATGCCAGGCATTTCGGTGATACTATGCCAAAAATCTATGGCTGGAACACGAATAGACATGCTAGATTTAAGAAAACTACTAACTCTCAAACAGAAGGGTTACAGTAACAGACAGGCCGCTGATGCTCTTGGGGTCAATCGGAACACTGTAAATAGCTATATAAACGCGTTAAAAGGGAAACCTTTCGATAATCTGCTTAAGCTGAATAACAGTGAATTACGCTCTCTTTTTCCTGAGCGTAATGAGATGAACATGCAGCGCTACGAGGAATTAAGCACCTCCTTTCCATATTTCCTTAAAGAGCTTAGGAAACCAGGCTGTACGCTTGACACACTTTGGAAAGAATATAGATCTTCACACCAAAACGGCTATGGATATACCCAATTTGCCCAACACTTCAAAGACTTTAGACAGGCTCAAAACGGCAGCGGCAAGCTCACGCACATAGCAGGTGAAAAACTCTACATTGACTTCGCTGGAAAGAAGCTTCATTATGTAGACAAAAGCACTGGTGAACTAATCCCGGTTGAGGTACCGCCTATGCTAGTGTAAACTACCCCAAAAACAAGAGTAAATATAATTAGATAATCACTTAAATCTATTGGGCTGAATTAATCGCGATTCGCAGGAGGACAGATCATCAAGATTTTGCACTAGTAGAAAGCCGACAAAAAGATCGCTGACATCTGGCGAAAACATGGGGTTAATTGGCCGACAATCTATGGATGGCGGACGAAGTAAGATGGTCTGGAACTAAGTCAATCAAAATCACCCCAAACCACCCGCTCCACTATCCCCATTTGCCGAATGGCTAAAAACCACCCACAATAAAATTATTCCCTACCTTTCCCCTAAGCAACTGGCATTGCGGCACCGGACTGTATCCGGAGGCGACGGGTGTTGGTTGCTTACTTTTTTCTTCAGTACAGTGACTATCTAGTCCCCAACCTTCAACGCTCCACCACCAACTTCTCCAACTTCACCCCTGATTCCCGGTAAATTGCAATAAGATAAATACCATTCGACAGGGCTGTAGAATTAAAGTCGCACTTTCTAGCTATGTGACCAAAATACGCGTTCTTCGTCTCTACGCCGAACAATAATCTAAATTCGCGTAACGTATATGAAAGCACAAGTTGAAGTCAACATCGTATCCTACCGTGAGGTGAAAACACTCGAAGGGAGTTGGTCTTTTGATGACTATAGAAAATTACTAGATCTCTTGGGGTTTGGGGATGTTGCCGGTGTGGCCGATAATGAATTAATGGAGTACTTGTCTATGTCGCTTCAAGAGCTGGAATTGGATGAGGCTGCCTTGGAAGTTTTGACATACCGATTGGGCCATGAACTGAATGAAAATCAAATCAGTGAGATCTCACACGAGATGATTGAAGAGCCTCTTTGGGAGGAATATGGCAATATGGCTTTGCACGAAGAACTGTTTAACGTAAATTCGTTGCTGTACCATGCTTTTAACGGCAAATTTCCTCGTCCCAAAGCAGCGCTAGTAGAATTGACCATTACCGCCAAAAACCAACAGGCCAAGGAGGTATTGCACCATTTGAATGAGACTGTGTTGTGCCGAGTGATTGCTGGCGGAATGTCTGACCACGCTATCCTCAACCGCTTGTTCCACGAAAAATTGGAAAGTGGAAAGTTTGAAGAAGCCGACGATATTGTTTGGACTTACGATGCCAAAGCCGAAGGAGCATGTTACACCTGCCACCTTACCACAAGTACGTATTGGGTGCATGAATTGGCCAATGCTGGCACCTATCAAATAGAGATCGAACCGCGTGAAGAAGATTAAACTACTGCCGAAACCAGACCTCGGTTTCCTCAAAGCTTTCAATATTGGACAAGGCCTCGCCCCTGGTGAATTGGTATTCATCGGCGAAAGGAAACAAAGTCAAACACGGTTTACGGCACGCGTTTATTCTGAAGATAGTTACGAAGAAAAAGACATTAAGTCGGTAAGCGAGATTCCGGTGGTGATTCCCGGGCAGACGAAGCTATGGCTCAACGTCGACGGTTTGCACGACATCAAGCTTATTCGCGAAATTGGCGGGGTATATGGGGTGCACGAGTTGGTCTTGGAGGATATTCTAAACACCGATCAACGGGCGAAAGTGGATATCAGCGAGGATTATATTTTCACGATCCTCAAAATGGTTCACTACAATCAGCAAACCGATGAGGCCGATGTCGACCAATTCTCCATGATCCTGATGTCGGATATTGTCATCACCTTCCAAGAGCGCCACTCGGAATTATTGCAGCCCGTGGTCGAGCGACTCACAACGAGAAAGAAGCGTGTGCGAGAAGCTGGCGTCGATTTCTTGGCCTATTCTTTACTAGATGCCATCGTGGAGGAGTACTTGAGCGTGGGGGCTTACATCGAATCGCGGGTGGACCGACTAGAAGAAGATGTATTAAAACATCGTCAAAAAGATATCCTCGAGCGCATCAATTACAATCAGATTGAATTGAATGTGATCCGCAAGTCCATCAAGCCGTGCAAGGAAACTCTGCACCGATTGGCGACTTACGAGGGAGATTTTATATCGGAAGAAACGGAGCCTTACCTGAAAGACTTAGAAGAATTGGGAGAAAGGGCTTTTGATTCCATTGTCAACAACAAAAATGCCATTGCCGAGTTGCTAAATGTCTACAGCACCCACGTCAACAACAAGCTCAACGATGTCATGAAAGTCCTCACGATTTTTAGCGCGGTTTTCATTCCCTTGACTTTTATCGCAGGAATTTATGGCACCAACTTCGAGTACATTCCCCAACTGGGATTTCGCTATTCGTTTTATATCATGCTGGCCGTTATGTTCGTAATTGTAGTCACGATGCTCTACTATTTCAAGCGAAAAAATTGGTTTTAATTCAATCGACCTAGTAAGCGCAATATCTTAAATGAATAAGTTTAGTTGGCGGGGCCATGCGGCCAAATGTTGTTTTGCCCTGGCATGACCAATTCATCTCCTATGCCACAAATAGTCCTAGTCACAAATATCAAAGCCCCACAAGAACGGGTATACGATTTGAGTCGAAGCATCGATCTGCACAAGGTTTCCATGTTGAAGACCCAAGAAACTGCCGTAGCCGGACGAACGAGTGGGTTGATAGGCATGGGCGAAAGCGTCACTTGGCGGGCCAAGCATTTTGGCTTCTTTCAAACGCTATCTGTCAAAATCACCTCCTTCGAAATGCCCGATCGCTTTGTCGATGAAATGACCAAGGGCATTTTCGCCGGCTTTAGGCACGAGCACAGTTTTGCTTTCAGCGATGGTCAAACCGTCATGACCGACAACTTTGACTACCAAGCTCCACTTGGATTGTTAGGAAAATTGGCCAATTTCTTATTCCTAAAGTCATACATGACAAGACTCCTGGATGAGCGGAATGCCATCGTTAAAGAATTCGCTGAAACCGATCGGTGGAAGGAAGTATTGCCTATTG
>JADFAK010000035.1 GCA_015665315.1 Flavobacteriales bacterium
TTTTTTGGATTCATTACTACGTGATACTAGAGAAACCAACCAATGATTCTCACGCAACAAGAAGCCTCAAATCCGAGGCTTCTTTTTTCCGTCAGAGCCTAACTTTCTAAATATCAGACACAAGCAACCTTTACATTCAATCAGGCGTCTTAAATTAGTATAGATCGTTGATCTTAACCCTAAACCTATGAAAACCACCTCTACACTCCTCCTTATTGGGTGCATTTTCGCGTTCAGCACATTGCAAGCCCAAATCGTGATTGACAATTCTTTGACCGTTGCAGATTATGTACAAAACGTACTCATTGGCCAGGGTGTTGCCGTGAGCAATATCACATTCAACGGACAGCCTGGAGACCAAGTCAACATTCAAATTGGAAGCTTCGATGGAACCGATTGCAACGTGGGGATATCCTCGGGACTAGTTCTTGGAAGTGGGGACGTCTCATTTGTTGAAGGGCCAAACAACAGTGGTGGTTTTACGGGAGATTCTCCTGGAAATTTCGACACCTCAGATCCCGATCTTACTGCCCTAATTCCGGGCTATACAGTAAACGACTGGGCTATTCTGGAATTTGACTTTGTCCCCAATGGAGATACTTTGAGCTTTAACTATGTATGGGGATCAGAGGAATATATGGAGTGGGTCAATACAAGTTTTAACGACGTATTTGGATTTTTCCTCAGCGGACCAGGCATTGCAGGGCCGTATTCAAATAACGCCATCAACATCGCCCAAATTCCGGGCACAGCACTTCCCGTGACCATCGACAATGTTAACAACGGAAGCAATGCCGAATATTATATTGACAATGAGGTAGAGCCCGATTATTCGACCAATGACTATTACATCCAACTGGATGGATTTACAGTTCCTTTGGAAGCTATGGCCATTGTTCAATGCGGTGGTTCATACCATATAAAAATCGCCATAGCTGATGCAGGTGACACAATCCTAGACTCAGCAGTATTTCTCGAAGAAGGATCTTTCTCAAGTAACAGTGTTGTCGAAGTCGCCTTGACAATCGATGTAGGTCCGCCAGAAGCCGACCTGATCTATGAAGACTGTGGATTGGCTACCATTAGTTTTACCAGATCCCCTTTGTCCGACTTGTCAGTAGAAGACATGGTCATCGTAACGTGGGGAGGTAGCGCGATCAATGGAGTTGACTATACCGAAATGCAGGACACGATCATCTTCCCCGTGGGCGTCACGACAGTTGAATTCGATATCGATGCTTTTGAAGATGGTATAGCCGAAGGCACCGAAAACGTATTCTTGGACATCCTTAATCTCGCGGCATGTAACGGTGCCGGCCTGGTGACCAACTACGAATTCTTTATCGACGACGAGCCCGAACTTCTGGTAGTAGATGGCTTTTCAGAAACCATTTGTCTGGGAGACACTTTAGAAATTGCTCCTATCATAACCGGTGGATATGGCAACTACAACTATTTATGGAGTACGACTGAAACGACACCTTCCATCCTCGCCTCCCCTATCATCACTTCTGTCTACAATGTAATAGTAAGCGACACATGTGGCATGCCTTCAGATGACGGAGATATTACAGTAGAAATCATCGAATATCCGCCCCTCGAGGTGGTGATCGATCAAGGTAATATCGATTTAGATTGTGGCGAAGGCGTCAACCTCACAGCCACTGTTGGCGGAGGAGATGGAGTCTATTCCAATTGGTTCTGGTACGACGAAAATGGTGCCAATCTCTTTGGATGGCAAAACTCCCTCTGGTATTCAACTTGGCAAGGAGCTAGTGAAATTACGGTCTCCGTACAAGATGGATGCGGATTCATAGCCACCAACACAATCGACGTCACGTTAGACGTGCCTCCCCTATTTTTGGACGCGCCTGATGATGTACTCGCGCTGTGCAACGAAAATTTCAATGTCACGGCCGAAGCTAGCGGCGGACAACCCGGCTTTACCTACAATTGGTACCTCGGTTCTACCTGGATTGGTTTTGGTCCGACTATTAACTATTCCACCTCGCAAGAAATCGTTTTGACCGTCGACGCTCAAGATGCATGCGGACAAAGCCTCAGCGCCGACATCCCCGTGTTTATTGACAGTCCGCCTGTAGTTGCCGAAGTTCAGGAGCAATTTACCGGTTCATGCGTCGAAGAATTCACCATTGATGTCGATGTAATCTCCGGAAGTGGCGGTTACCAGTACACGTGGTACGAAAATGGCATCCAATTCGCTTCAGGAACTCCTTTGGTTGCAACGTTTGACGATAGCGCCATGATCACGGTAGTGGTTGAAGACGCATGCGATGCTCAAACATCTGAGGCCACAGAAATCACCATTGTAAATCCCCCGCTCGAAATTACCCTGGGAGATGACATCAACGCTTCGTGCATTGATGATACTGAGCTTTCGGTCGATATTATTTCTGGCTCAGGTCAGTATACCTATTTGTGGTACATCGACGGAGTCCAGGTAGGTAGTGATCCCACTTTCACGTGGCAGACCTATACCACTGAAGAAATCTCAGTCACCGTCGCCGATGGCTGCCAAGGTTTGGACAACGATGACATTATTATTCACATCCCGAACGACCCGGTTGTAGTGGATGTAACTCCTCCGCAATATATATGCGCCGGCGAAGAAGTGACGCTTGAGGCAAATGCAGCAGGAGGAGAAGGCGGATTCATTTACTACTGGCCAGAAATGGATGAATGGGGACAGAGCATTACTTTTTCACCTTTTCAAGAGGGAACTTTCTCAGTCGTAGCTACGGATATTTGCAATAAATACGATGTGGATAGCACATCCGTGCAAATAATTGATATTCTCGCACAATTCCAGACTGTCTATCAAGACGAATTCAATGTCCAATTCTACGCCACGCCAACTCCAGTCTGTCCCGATTGCAATTACTTATGGGATTTCGGCGATGGATTTTCGAGCAATGAAATGGATCCATTCCACACTTTTGACGGTCTAGCCCAATACGATGTTGAATTGGTCGTGGTACATCCCGCAGGCTGCATTGATACAGCTCTCGGTATCATCCATGCCCCACCAATCTTGTATATCCCTAACTCATTCACACCCAACAACGATGGGGTGAACGATTACTTCAAAGTCGTGGGCGACCAATTACTTCGCTTCGAATTGAATATTTTCAATCGCTGGGGAGATCTTGTATTTCACAGCACCGACATTAACGAAGCCTGGAACGGAAGCTACAACGGCGGTGATTACTTCGCGCCAAACGGCGTGTATCTGTACCAAGTAAAAGTAAAAGGATTTAACAGCGACGCCATTGAGAAAAATGGCACGGTTACTTTGTTGAGATAAGTTGAACGTGCACTAGAAAGGTCGACTTGATAAGAATTCTTCACGTCGATAACGAAATAAAAAAAGGCTTTCAGAAAATCTGAAAGCCTTTTTTGGTAGTAGCGGGGGCCAGACTCGAACTGACGACCTTCGGGTTATGAGCCCGACGAGCTACCAACTGCTCCACCCCGCAATGTATATTTTGAACCCCATTTGCTGGGTTATAATCAATCTAAAAGCCGAATTAACAAGCTTCCCCATCGTTTTGGGGGTGCAAATATAGATTAAATTCGTTCTTTTGCAAACTACTTAGAAAATTCTCTTTTCCGCAAGTCTTTCTCTTGGAAAAGTCCAGAAGAGTATTCCAGACATTTCCACTTCGATATTTAACCGAACATTTCAGCTATTTCTTTTCGGGTCTTGTATGATCCTAAAGCGACACCTATTATGTACGCCAACATCTGAACCAAGGTGATAGCGAACCAAACATAAAAGGATTCAATCTCCTCCCTGATCGAAAACACCAACGACATCGTAAAAATGACGTAGATGATACAAATAGCAATCACAATGCCAGCCCCTATCTTTTTACCAGGGCATACTTGTGAAAGTAACATCCCAACAGCAAAGTGGATAAACGTCATCCAGATAGATGTCCACAACTGATTCGGTAAAAAACCCATTTCTGGATTCTCATAGAAGTACTGACCGATATGGCGTAGGAGAACCATTACTCCTATACCAAGAGGGATAAAAAGCAACCATCGAAAAAACTTGACAACACTGTTGTCCCAATACTTAGAGATCATAACATTTTTTAATGTGTGCAGGACCTCTCACGCACTGGTTCATAAAAAAAAGAAGCTTGAGGCCATCGCTTACAGGCCGATCAGCCTTATACCACGAGCGGGGAAATAACCACATAAGGATAGGACCACACGCTTTACGTGAGCCAGCTTACATCATTACTTCCCTGGTGAATGTGGTAGATTCTGATCGTAGGAGTAAGTACGCTAGTATTTAAGGCTAAAATATAAATTTCCTTTCTAGCAAAACGCCTAGACGGCCTTCTTCATATATATCTACTATAACACAACAAATACAATAATCGACATGTTGTTAATAAAAGAGGTTGCCAAATGAAAAAAAGAACATAAATTGCGCTACTTTTAAAAAAAACAAGGACATGGCGGATACAAACAATGAGAACACCACCACAGCTCATCTAGACAACCACATCGTAGAGAGAGAATACTCAAGCATTCAAACTGACACGGATGTTTCTTTCTGTCAAAGAAAAGGATTGAATCATATTAACAATGAGATCTCGTCGGACACGCTCCATTTGTTCAATTCTAAACAAAACGCCGAGGCTTTTTCTTTTATTAAAGGAATACTTTCTAAAAAGTAAACCTCTCTAAACTGTTAAAACTACCTACAATGAGCGACTCTAAGATAGAGCTGCAAGAGATCACTTATGCCAAAAGGATTAGTGAATTCGAGCGGTTATGCGCAGATTATACAAGACTTCAGGCTGATGAGGCAATTCAGATTAATTACGAAGGTGAAACCCCAATAAAGGATCTGAATGACTATTATTGGCGAACACTATGTGGAGAAGTCAAGCCACTTGTTCCTAAGAAAGTGAATAGGTACAAAATAGCAGCTGTCATCGCTCTTTGTATAATTGATTTACAAATTGTTCATGACGACGATTCTGATAGGAGAAGAAGACTAAACGCTGATTTTGCATTATATGCAACAGTTAGTTTGATTGGATCTTTCCCTAAAAGTCTTACGATTAAGAACGGGGAAGGCAATACTCTAAATGACCAAGGCCTTATCATGCTTGAGCAATATCACAACTGGCTGCTTGCAAAGAAGCCCAAATCATTCCCAATATTCTCAACCGCAGCATTTTTGAGAACACTTCATCTGGTTATGTACAACACGTGGCCTAGCAATTTTGAAACTACAGCTCCTACTCCAGTCGCAGCAGCGACCAGGGCTTCGAAATCTGAATCCAATCCTAAGTAAGGAGCAACGCTACATTAACAGTATTTCGTAATCCCGCTGATCATGGATAAACACATTTCCATTATCATGCATTGCACTTACATCTATAAAAAGAAATCTAAACCTTTTCAATCTAATCTCTTCTCCAAACCAACCTAGTTTCTGACTAAACGTCTTCACGCAAAACCGATAGAACACATTCCCTATCGCTTGAATCAATAAATACACCTGATTCTCCTCCATAATCGAGAATGGTAGTCTGCCCCAATTGAAGTTGTTTTTCAGATCATCAAAATTCCTTTCTGCTGCTCCCCTCGCATTATAGAAGTAAAACACCTTCTCATCTGACCACTCCCAATTGTTCGTTAGAATCCCACGAACGTTTGACTCCCCAGCAGCATTGGTCGCTCTGGTAACAACAAGGCGATATACTTTGTCTCCAAATTCATACTCCTGAGATGTGATCTCAAGACGTGAGCTTATCTTCTTCGAGTTTCTCCAGAAGAACGGTACCATGAACTCCTGATTGATACGCTGCTTCTTAGCACGTATAAAGAACTCTATACCTCTATCATCCATCTCCTTCACTACATCTTTTTGATACGCGGCTGAATCACTTCTAAAGTACTTGATGTTTATCTTGTTCTCCTCAAGCATTGAAAGACACTGTTGCATCGAGTCAGCCATGCGATACATTGCCGGCATGGAGCCATTCCTCATCTCAATATAAACAGGGGTCGTACCTACGAAAGCAACGCCTGGCTGATAACCTTGTGCCTTGTCGTAAGTCCCTTGAGAGTCCCACTTCTTGTTATAGATGATGGTATGGTCGTAATTCAAGGTGTTGCTCGCCTTCCTGTTGATAGCCTTACACCTGACCACTACGCGCAACAATAGACGATGCAGCATGATATTGAGGTTATTGCTGGAATTCTTTCTTCTTTGATGATGTGGTATAGCTCTTTGATGCTAAGGATCTCATAATCCTTGATAGAGTGTCTGAAGAGGGAACGTTAAGCACAGACACTCCTTTAGTATGACGACGAAAGTGGTGTACATCCTCAAGCCTTTCAGCCCCACATAGATTCGCACACATCCAACTTGTGATAATGTCCGAGAAAGAAAACTTAGCTTGTTTCGCTCGTTGACCCAATTCAGAGTCAATCAATTTATCAATCCCCTTCCTTTTCAAGAGATCGATAACAAAGAAAATCCCGCCCCAAGGCGTAATCTTCTTGTCTGATTTAATGATTTTTTTAATCATGACAGTCTCTATGATTTGCTTCGAGCAAGCCTTTTGACTATCTTTACAGTTGCAACGCTGGTGATGGTCGTAAGACTTGATCTAGTTATTAATGGTGGAGCAGGAGGGTTTCGAACCCTCTCTCTTCTGATTTTCAGTCAGACGTTTTAGCCCTGTAAACTACTGCCCCATTTATTTGAATTTTCTGAAAGCTTCGTGTTAGAGCACGGAGCTTTCTTTTTGTCATACATTCATTCCATAAGCCGCTTTCCTATTTATTGATTGAGGAGACTTATACAATATTTCCTTGTTTACCATCTGAGCTAGATGGGTTGATAATTTTGTTCTAAAACTACTTGTGTTCTCAATCGAAGTGTCATTCAGCGTTATCTTCTCAGCGATCTGGTATGTATTCATAGGAACACCCTCTCTCTCCAACACCCAGCGAATTTGTGTTTTTCTTCCCCAAAACACATCGTATTCTAATTGACCTACGGGGTAATTAAAAGAATCGTCCCAAAACTTAGAAACCGGTCCTTCTTTATCTCCAACAGCTTTTTTACGCCTTACTTTCTCTTTGTGTTTAGGTTTAGAGGTCGAACCTTCAAACTCAATTATTAACTCATCAGCATCTAATCCTAGTAGGGCTAATGCCTCTTTTTCTTTCTTAAACTTTTGCCATGCGCTCTCAAAAGCCCTGACCGCATCTGCGTAGACTAGCAAATCCTTTGCTGATGATATTTTATATTTCCCTGTAGACATGAAGCAAATGTAGGTAATAGTTTTTATTCCTCAAGCTTGTTTTGCTGAGTATTTTAATTCTTGAGGAACTTGAGGAGTTGCCCGATGACTAGAAACCCCTCCCTTTCCATAACTCAGACGCGAATGTATGGGTAAGCCAAATTTCAACAAAGGACAAGTTTAGAGGCTCTACCAACATATTTACTGGGGTTACAGAACGTTCTCAGACTTTGAATACGTCAGATACATCCTAAATTACACACCGAAGTCAACGCGAATACCCACTCACACAAAGGTTTCGGGAGTTTGAAGATGGAGCAGGACAGTTTCAGCGGGATTATACCAACCACAGGACAGTTCTTGTCAAAATAAAACTCGAATTGCTTATGCCATGTTTATTTTCCTTTAAATTACATCCGTAATGACCAAAAGGAATAATTACGAGAACTAGATGTTCGAGATAATATTAAAGCAATCCTGAAAGGAGCTGAGCAACATCAAGACTACACTGAATATTAAATTTTTTACCGTATGAAAGCAGATCATATCTACGACCCAAAAGTTGTGACATGGGAACACAAAGAAGCACCACAGTTTATTGGTAAATTCACAATGACAGGATTAGAATATGGGCTGGGAATATCGCAAAGAGACCCTCACAACCCTGATTTTTGTTACTTCAACGTGGCCCTTAAGAAGAGAGTCATTCACGAAAATAAACAAGTCCTTTTCTATGGGTTTATCGAATACACTTTTTTAGTCAAGGTTTCAAACGAAATACCGACACCCGAATTCTACTTCGACCTAATTTCAAGTGCAACTGAAAGTTTTTCCAATTATTTTTACGATAAGATGGATAAGACCAATTTAATGCATCACAAGATTGAGTCTCCTGTTTATTCCGAGTTGAAATTTCCGATTCAAAAAACCATTGATGCGTGGAAAAAGGAACAGGAATTCGGACTAAATTAACTAAAGAGTCATTTCCTGATCTCCATACGTGAGTTATTTTTCTATCTCTTAAACTGACGCTTCCATAATGTGATTTTCCTGAGTATCCATGCTTAGACTCCATTTTATGTGAAATTATGTATAGTTACTATTTTTATTTCGTCTCCCTACTCCTAGTGTATTCAGCCCTTCTGCTTACCTTTGCCTAAGCTCCGCGAGCGGTTAGACTCGCGGATTTTAGAAAAATCTTTATTCGTGAAGCACAAAGCTGGATTCGTCAATATTATCGGAAGTCCCAACGTGGGCAAGTCTACCTTGATGAATAATCTCGTGGGGGAACGCCTGAGCATCATTACATCCAAGGCTCAAACTACCCGCCATCGCATCATGGGCATTGTCAATGGCGAAGACTTCCAAATCGTCTACAGCGACACGCCGGGCATGCTGGACCCGAAATACAAGCTGCACGAAGGAATGATGAAGTTTGTCGGATCCGCATTTGTTGATGCCGACGTGATGATTTTCGTTACAGACATGGAGGAAACCGCCGAAAAACAAGCCCATGCCCTTGCAAGAATCAATAAACTCGAGGTTCCCGTCATCGTCCTGCTGAACAAGATCGATCTAGCAACACAAGAAGCCGTCGAAGAACGCTTGCTCTACTGGCAAAAACACGTTCCCAAAGCCAAAGTTGCTCCTATCTCAGCTTTGCATAAATACAATGTAAACGAACTGCTCGAGTACATTATCAAGCAACTTCCTGAGAGCGAACCCTTCTTTCCAAAGGACGAACTTACCGACAAACCTATGCGTTTTTTCGTTTCCGAAATCGTCCGCGAGAAGATCCTTACGCGCTACAAACAGGAGATCCCATACAGTTGTGAAGTTCTAGTGACCGAATACATTGAAGAACTTAAAATTGTGCGTATTCGAACTGAGATAATCGTTGATCGTGACTCGCAGAAGGCTATCATGATTGGCCATCAAGGAAAAGCCCTGAAATCGGTGGGAACCGAAGCGCGAAAGGACTTGGAGAAATTTATTGGAAAGAAAGTGTTCCTTGAACTCTATGTCAAAGTCGACAAGAACTGGAGGAACGACTCCTCAAAACTTAAGAAATACGGATATTTCTCTGACTAAGGATGGTTGTTTTTCCCAATGCTAAGATCAATATCGGACTCCAGGTTGTCTCCAAAAGGCCAGATGGATATCATGATCTAGCCTCGGTCTTTTACCCCGTTCCACTCAAAGATGCATTGGAATTTACACCTTCGTCTAATCCTGGTCTCACCCTAATTTCTGAAAATAATCCCGACCTAGGAAAGCCAGAAAACAATCTGATTACCAAGGCCTACAACCTGGTTGCGAAGTCATACCCTTTACCGAATCTAAATGGCCATCTCATCAAATCCATTCCAATGGGTGCGGGATTGGGTGGTGGTTCGAGCGATGCAACATTTGCCTTGTGCGCAATAAACAAACTTGCCGAACTCAACCTGAGCCAAAAGGAACTTCACTCCCTGGCACTTGAACTGGGCTCCGACTGCCCATTCTTTATCGAGAATACTCCATCATTTGCCGAAGGCCGAGGAGAAATACTGAGCCCCTTGCCCAACTTTCTCAAAGGGACCTTTCTCGTCATCGTCTCGCCCAAACTTCACATCTCGACCCAACAGGCCTTCGCAGGAATTACGCCTTCTCTTGAGGGAATAGATTTGTCGAAAATTCACGAAATCCCACGCTCTGACTGGAAAGAAGTGGTGATGAATGACTTTGAAAAGAATGCGTTTGCGCTCTATCCTGAACTTCAGAAAATCAAAGAAAACCTATACCAGCAAGGAGCTTTTTACGCAAGTATGACAGGCACGGGATCAAGTATTTATGGGATTTTTAATGATCGGCCCTACGGGCAAATGTTATTACTCGGCAGCGATCAACACCTGGTTCATATACTCAAGCTTTAGGGCGACTTATTTCGGTGCTCTTCGGTAAATGAAGATGCCCAAGATCAAGTACAGGATATTCGGAATCCAGACAGCTATTGCCGGTGCTAAACCTACGTTTGTTGCCGCCACTGAGGACATTCTCGAGAAAAATATATAGACGATTCCAAGGATTATCGCCAAGAAAATGTGCAAGCCCAGTCCGCCACGCTTTTTACGAGAAGCAATAGGTACCGCGATAAAAACAAGCACCAGAATAGAAAAAGCGTTCGAAGTACGCATGTATTTCTCCAGTTTCAAAGCCGCCACATTGCCCGACCCTTTGCGCTCTTCCTTCTTGATATGTTCGGTAAGCTCCGGTGTAGTCATATTGAAGACCAATTCGGAGGGAGCATCTAGATCATAAAAGGTGAGCGCCATCGTGGTATCGATATCTCCGAGAATCTTCAACTGCTCTCGACCATTTTCGTAATACGTGCGCTCTATCGTGTTGAACAATTGCCATTGCTCGGTGATGGAGTCAAAATGAGCTTTTGAAGCAAACAGCTTTTTCTTGAGGGAGCCATTTTCCCAATCTTCAATTGCAAAATGGTAGCCACTGCTCTTTCGCGCATCAATATGATGAAAGTAGTACATCTTATTCGGCTCCAGCTCCCGGTGCAAATTGTAGCTATAATGGTGCACTCCTCGGGTGTACTGACCTTCGAAGTTGAATTGAATTCGGTTGGAAAAGGGAACCAAAAAGTGACTGGCGACAAGAATAGATAAAGTCATAAAGACTGCGATGACTCCAAACGGACGAAGCAATCGATTGTAGGAAACGCCACCGCTCAAAATGGCGACGATCTCCGTGCGTTGAGACATGATGCTCGTAAGCCAGATGACGGCGAGAAAAATGATAAACGGACTCAGAAGATTTCCGAAGAAAACGCAAAAGGGCAAGTAGTAGCCCATGATAATTTCGAGTACCGTCGCCCCGCTCTCCACCAACCGATCAATATTCTCGGAAATATCAATGACCACTGCAATGATCACAAATGCCATAATAGCAAATGTGAATGAAGTGATAAACTTCCGGATAATATACCAGTCGATTCTTTTGAGCACCTTACAATCTTTGAGTAGTCGCCTTCACCATTTCATTCTTCCAAGTAGCAAACGTGCCTTCTTGTATTTTCGTACGCGCCTCTTTGACCAACCACAGATAAAATCCCAAGTTGTGCAATGAAGCTATTTGCAAGCCTAAAAGTTCGTTGGCCGCAAATAGGTGTTTTAGGTAAGCCTTGGTATAGAAAGTATCGACATATGAAGTCCCCTCTGGATCAATTGGAGAAAAGTCATCTTCCCACTTCTTGTTCCTGATATTGATCGTCCCCCTTCGGGTAAACAACATTCCATTTCGTGCATTCCGCGTGGGCATGACACAGTCAAACATATCAATACCCAGCGCGATGCACTCGAGTATATTTGCCGGGGTGCCCACTCCCATTAAATAGCGGGGCTTGTCTTTGGGCAGACGGGAAGTGACCAAATCGGTCATGGCATACATTTCCTCATGAGGCTCTCCTACACTCAATCCGCCAATAGCAATTCCGAAGGATGCTCTTTCAGCACAATAGTCGGCCGATTTCTTTCTCAATTCATCGTATACACTACCCTGAATAATCGGAAATAAAACTTGTTCAGCTCCGTACTTGGGATCGGTTTCATTGAAACGCGCAGTACATCGATCCAGCCATCTATGGGTCATGTCCAATGACTTTCTCGCGTATTCAAATTCACACGGATAAGGCGTACATTCATCAAAAGCCATGACAATATCGGCCCCTATCGTTCGCTGAATATCCATTACGTTCTCTGGCGTAAACAAGTGCTTTGAACCGTCAATATGCGATCTAAAAGTCACCCCTTCTTCCACTATTTTTCGATTCTCAGCCAAAGAATACACCTGATAACCACCGCTATCGGTAAGCATGGGTCGGTCCCAACCATTGAACTTGTGAATACCGCCGGCCCTAGAGATAATATCCAGGCCTGGTCTCAAGTAAAGATGGTAGGTATTCCCAAGTATTATCTGGGCCTTTATATCATTGGTCAAGTCCTGCTGGGTCACCGCTTTTACGGTTCCAACGGTCCCAACTGGCATAAAAATAGGAGTCTCGATTGCTCCTCGATCGGTCTGGATTACTCCTGCCCTTGCACCTGAATCGGCGCATTGTTTTTTGATTTCGAACTGCATAAACGAATGTTGCCGCAAAGGTAACTCTTTCAGTTGGCTCGCATAAGTTCAAAATGCTTTGGTTAATATTGCCGTATGCTGGGAACTCTCATTAACGGATTAACCATAACACTTGGCAGTCTGCTAGGCATGGGCCTCAACCAAAAGATGCCCGACAAATACATCAAAATTGTATTTCAGGCCCTCGGCTTGTTTACACTTTTCGTGGGGATTGAAAGTGCTTTGCAGACGAAGAACATGCTCATCCTAGTTCTTGGTCTGATTACAGGAGCCATTATCGGAGAGGCGCTTGGGATAGAGGTTTGGGTCAATAAGCTCTCGCTAAAACTCAAGTCGAAGTCGGGAAGCTCCGATGAAAAGTTTGCCACCGGTTTTACAACAGCCTTCATGTTGTTTTGTGTGGGCACGATGACGGTCATAGGTTGTTTCAAGGAAGGTATGGATGGCGATCGCAAGATCATCATCACCAAAGCTGTCATGGACTTTTTCTCTTCTACCGCCCTCGCAAGTGCGTTTGGCAAAGGAGTTCTTTTCAGCGTTATCCCTCTGCTCGCTTACCAAGGCGGACTCACCTACGCGGCCATGCTCTTGGGCGACTTTCTTTCGGAAGCTATGAAGGCCGAACTCACGGCTGTGGGCGGACTCATACTCATTGGACTTGGAATTACCATACTAGAAATTCGGAAACTAGAGGTTATCAATATGCTGCCTGCTTTGGTGACCACCGTACTACTTACATTCATAGCCGAGTACTTCAACATCTATTCTTTTTAAGCCAGCGACAAGCGCAAATCAGCCATTTTGTCGTGCAATTTCGCTTTTTACGTCATTTTGACATGCTTCTCTGTCGTGATTTCAGCTTTTTAGCCCTTGGCATTTGTTTTGACTAAAGGAGGTCGTTAAGTCAAACATAAAAACATAAAAAGATGAGTTTAGTAAGATACCGTCAAGGACACCCACATTTATTCAATTTATTCTTTGATGACCTTCTCACCAAAGATTCTTTCTTCAATCAAAACAACGCGACAAACAAAGGAGCTTTGCCTGCGTCGAACATCAAAGAGACGGCAGAAGCATTTCTCATTGACATGGCCGCACCGGGTTTAGAAAAAGGTGACTTCGCCATTTCTGTAGATGAAATGCAACTGACTATAGCGGTTTCGAAAGAAGATCAGAAAGAAGAAAAGGCAGAAAACTACCATCGCAAAGAATTCCATTACCACAATTTCAAGCGATCGTTTCAACTGCCTGAGAATGTGGACATCGAAAAAATCAAGGCCGACTACGTTCAAGGTGTGCTCAAGCTAGAGCTCCCAAAAATGCAGGAGACCAAGGTTGAAAAAGTACGTCAGATCCAAGTTGGATAAAACTAATTATTTTGGTTAAGGTTGGTTAGAAAGTTCCGCACCGAAAGGGCGGAACTTTTTTTATTCTCCAAGGCAGGGCTAGTCTCAAGTCGCTTGACAGCACACTATTCGCCCAAAGCCTTAAACTCCGACATGTACTTAATTCCATTGTGTACGTAGTGCGGATTGTGCGTTTTCGGTTTGCCCACCAACGGATATTTTCTTCCCGTGTTGTGGTAGTGAAAAGCGTCTTTGAACTTCTTTTTAGTCAGGAACTTCCCATATTCATTTGAAATCCATAGCATTCCATAATACACGGCATCATCCCCACGAATATCTTTGATATTCACATCGAGCCCCACGCACTTGTACCCCATTAATTGAAAAGGCCCCCAGGAGGTTGCTAAATTTCGAATTGCCTCCTCAGAAGCATCGGCAAGCGTTTCTTGTTTGATGTTTTCATATTTTCTGCGCGTACCGTTTTGAACATCGAGAAGGGCCTGGTAGACATGGCTTTCAAAACGATTGCCCGACGGCTTTTTCCCTCCACATTCCAGCACGATGAGCGATAAGAAATATTCGGCCGGCAAGTTCATGTCGGCGGCATGTTCACGAACTTCCTCACCATAGTGCGCTTCAGCCATTTCAATGGCACTTTTGGCCACGATAGTCTCAGCAATGCTTTCCCCGGTCACAAGATCATTGTGCCAAACAAACCAAATACCTAATCCCAAAATTCCGGCGACCGCTATTATTTTTATCGTGAGTGATTTCATTTATGGAATTCAATGCCCATATTCGTGGTACAAAGCGAACTTAATATTTTCCTCCATGCCCGCCAACAAATATGCCTTGCTAAGGTACAGAGTAATCGACCGTTGTCTAGGCAATCAAGCGAGATTATTTCCATCCAAGGACGACTTGAGGGAAGCTTGTGAGGAGGCGCTTTACGGTAGTCTAGGTGAGCACATCTCTGCGAGCACGATTGAAAAAGACCTCTGGGCTATGCGCAACGAATCGGAATTGGGCTATTACGCCCCCATTGCGTACAGCAAGGCCGAACGTGGCTATTACTATGAAGACCCCGAATACTCGATCAATGAAATTTCACTAAACGACGAGGATTTATTGGCTATTCGCTTTGCCGCCAAAACGCTGGATCAATTTCGAGACATTCCAATCTTTAAGCAATATGAGAACGCCATTGATAAAATTGTCAACCGAATTGCTATCTCTCCGTTGGGCGAAGATGGGGACCTATCTTTCGTCCAATTCGAAACGGCTCCGTCATCGGCCGAGCAAGGTATCCTTCAACGACTGTGCACAGCCATAAGCGATCAACACCAAGTGATATTTTCATATCAAAAGTTCAATCTCGAGCAAACGAACGTCTATACACTTGAGCCCTACCTTCTCAAGGAATACCGCAACAGATGGTATTTGATCGGTTACAATGTTAAAAAAGGTTCGATGCAAACTTTTGGTTTAGATCGAATGAGCTCACTTGAAATTACCCAGGAAAAATTCGTCATTCAATCATCTTTCAACGCAGATACTTTCTTCAAACATAGCATAGGCATTACACAGTTGTCGGCAGAACCACAAAAAGTTGTGCTTGAAGTCAGCCCTACCCAAGCAGCCTATCTAAAAACACAACCCATCCACCCTTCTCAGGTTATTCACGAGACGAGTGCTCAATGGGCGCGCATCGAATTGTTTGTACTTGAAACATACGAACTCACTAGCTTTATTCTTGGTTTGGGATCGCAAGCACGCGTTTTGGAACCAAGCTCCTTGGCCATTCGAATTCAAAAGGAATTAAAAGCCTCTTTGCAAGCTTATTCATAACACCTGTTTTCGTTCTAAAAAGTCTACTACGTAAATACATGATGTAGTGCGGCATACATCTTGCATCCAAAGAAAACGAGATGTCAAGAAAAACAGAATTACTCCTATCCGGTATTTCCTTCACCTCATCACACAATGAACTCAGACTTCATTTGTTGAGTACGGTTGATGGAAAAGTGAAGTACACCCAGCACGACGTAAACACCCTTGTGTTCGAACGCTATATGCTGCGGCACTTCAACGTGCATTACAACGAACAAATAAGCGACTGGATCCAGTCGGCAGCTCTTACCACCCATCGGTGGCAATACCTCAACCTCAAACATTTAAACAGCTTCGTCAACATCGAAATACTCTCCAGCTACAACACTCACCATGAGCTAGTTAAAGATTATTTTCATGGATACTCAGACAACGTAAATACGTTACGTGGTGCCATATGATCTTCGCTTAGTGATTAAAACAAACAGTTATGAATACACTAACAGACGCCAAGAGACACATCGATTCATTCTCACGACCAACAGGGTACAATACATATGCCTGGAATGTTGCTAAAAAAATGGCATTGGAAGTATGGGAATGTTACCTAAACAAACGTCCGTTCACACGTTCGATCAACTATTTCTGCAAAGAATTCTACATGATGATCCAAACTCCTGAAGGACAATATATCGTACCAAAATCATCTTTCCGTACCCTTTCATAGGTGATAGATCCAAGGAATGCCTAACGAGGTATTTCTTGGATTTGGTTTTTCATAAATAGGGTGTTTAAAAGTCTTGTTTCCCAACTACTCAAACGTGCAATGAAAAGCTATATTTGACTCGTTAAAGATGAATGTCGAATACAACAATTCGAATATTCGTCGATGTTTTTCATGGATTAGTCGATATAAATGCTAATTTTGCGGGAGAATCAAAGTAATTTAAGTAAACCAAGTTTTTGATGGCAACTGTTTCGGACATACGCACCAAACAGGTTCGCGCGCTTTGTTATGAAGTCGTGGAGCGATCCTTTGCGCCATCATCTGAAAGAAAACTTCTCTTCTCTCATTTTGGTGATTTCAACGCATCCAAGACAGAACACCTTATAAAAGTTGTCGAATCTCTAGCCCTGGAAGAAGGCGCTAAGCGCAGAATCATGAGACGACTTTGCAGCGTAATGATAGAAAGCATTCAAAACATTGCGATGCACGGAGCACGTGATCAAGATGGCCGACTGCAATCATTTTTAGCTATTACGAAAGAGGAGGATGCCTTCCACCTCACTACAGGAAACCTGTTGCTTGCCGAAGACGTTGGTCTGCTAGAATACAAATTGGACGAACTCAACAAACTTGAACGCCCAGCACTGCGTAAAGAATACATCGAAACGCTTTCCAACGAGAACTTTAGTTACAAAGGAGGAGCAGGATTGGGATTCCTGACCATTGCTAAGAAATCTCACAACCCGCTGTCCTATAAACTGAGCCAACTGGACGATACGCTGGCCTATTTCATTTTAGAGGTCAAGATAGACGACGAATCTGTCGCCCACGGTTAAACAGCCCATCTTCATAACAGGGAATTATTTATTATACTTGCCTTACATTCAAGCACCATCTTTTAGGGTGCTTTTTTTGTCCCCAAAAAGGGGGATCAACGCATTTTGAACGAACTAAATCTAATATCGAAGGCACGCCTGCACGCACTCAAGCTCATTGAATGCTTGGACCAGAAAACATTTCTGTACCACGATAAATATCACACCGAACAGGTAGCCAAAGTAGGAGCTGCCCTGGCCGCGGATGAGGGAGTCTCTCAAAAAACCCAAGACCATGTAACGATAGCTGCCTGGTTTCACGATACAGGTTACACCAATGTGGCCTTTCACGAGCAAGAAAGTACGATCAACGCCGAGCACTTTCTGAAACTGCACAGCGTAGATCCCAACACCTTACATCAGGTCTGCCGTCTGATTCTGGCCACCAAGATTAGCCACGTGCCCGTTTCGCTCGATGAACAAATCATCCGAGATGCCGACTTGCATTATCTTGGCCTTGAAAGCTATGAGGAGCGAGCGAATCTCTTGAGATTAGAATGGGAACGTAGCCTCGACAGAAAATTAAGTGACCGAGAATGGTTCTTGGAAAACATCAAGTTCTTCGAGAGTCACAGGTTTTATACCGAATCCGCCAAGGCACGATTTGATCATACAAAAGCAAAGAATCTCGATAAAATTCGGACCTTGCTTCTTACCACATAATCCCGATTCATGAAATACTCACTGCCCCTTTTGATGCTTTTACTGATCGTTGCCTGTTCAACACCAGAGAAGAAAGTTGAAACTGCGCATGCCAACAATAAATTTTCTGATTCTCTACTCGTTCAGATTCATGAATGGAAAGACCACCGGCAGGCCGACAGCTTGGTGCTCATGATGGACAGTGAAAATGCAACTTATAGAGCTGAAGCAGCCATGGCTTTAGCTAGTTGCCAAGACACTATTGCAGTTCATAGCTTGTGTATTGCCTTGGAGGACTCGGCAACGCGCGTTCGACAAAACGCCGCTTATGCCTTAGGACAAATAGCCTCAAAAGAATCAGGATATAGTTTAATGACCCTGATAGAAGAAACTCCGAACTTAGAAAATCCTGCGATTTATTGGGAAGCGCTAGGTTCTTGCGCCGATTCAGTTTTAATTCCTCGAATGCTCAATTTCCTGAATCTAAACGAAGGAACCCCAGGAGCCTCACGAGGATTATACAAACTCACCTTAAGTCAATTGTCGAGTCCGGCCTTTATTCCTGCTTTGCGGAAACAAATTGTAAATGGTGAGAAAGACGACCTGCTTCTTGCTCTCCATAGTATTCTCAGAAATAGAACAGTCGACTTTAACGAATTGGACTCATTGATCGTTCAACAAACTGCTAATGAAGACCTTGACATCCGTATCGCCGCGACCGGTGCGCTAGGCCGTATCCCCAGCGAATACAACCGACTTATTTTAGAGCAGCTCTTACGAAATCCTGCGGAAGATATTAACGTCCTTATCTCCGCACTCCGATCATACCGCAGTCACGACTCCATTGACACAGAAATTGCAGCTACCATCATCCATCACCCCAACAGAGATGTGGCACTCACAGCGTGCGAATTGTTGGGTAAATTGGACAAAGATGAAGTTTGGATTAGTCAGAATATTGCCACTCCCACTGACCCTTGGGTTGAGGCTCAGGTGCTGAAGTACATGCCTGAATTTGTGGTCAAACACTCGGACAAGTTGGTCTCGCAGATGGAGTCACAGCAGAATCCCTACGCCAAAGCAGCTTGGCTCAAAGCGTTGTCGACCAATCCTGCACTGCATTCTCAGATGGAAAAGATAATACTCGACGCTACCGTAAAACGCATCATTAGCACTGCCGCTTGCGAGAGCCTCCTATCCATGTTTGCTTCTCCCAAATGGGATGGTGAACAGCCAATTGTACCCATCCTGAAAAATGCAGCTTCAACGGGAGACATTACTATCCTTGCGCTAATTTCTGGATATATAAGTGAACACGCCGACGAACTGCGCGAACAAGACGACTTTAGTTTTCTAAAAAACACGCTGGATGGCCTAACACTTCCTCGTGATATCGAAACCTACTACGAGATTAAAAAAGCGCTCGCCGCACTGAATAATGAAACCTGGGAAACGCCAAAGCCAACGTGGAACCACCCTATTGACTGGGAACTGGTTAAAAGCTTACCTCCTTTTAAGACGGTTACTGTTCACACCAATCGCGGAGATTATGAAATCGAACTAGACATCGAAAACGCTCCAGCAAGTGCCTCCAACTTTCTTGATCTTGTTGATGAGGGATACTACACCGACAAATTATTTCACCGTGTAGTTCCAAATTTCGTTATCCAAACAGGATGTCCTCGAGGGGACGGATATGGAAGCGTGCCATACTCCATTCGGTCAGAATTCGACTTGCATGATTATCAAACAGGAGCATGCGGCATGGCTTCTGCTGGAAAAGACACGGAGTCTTGTCAGTGGTTTGTCACCCACAGCCCTACACCCCACCTGGAAGGCCGATACTCGATTTTTGGCTATGTAACAAAAGGAATGGATGTAGTCAATTCTATTCACGAAGGTGATACGATTCACACGATTTCATATTGATTTCAAAATGGACAAAACAAAAGAACAATTCGAAGCCAACCAGGCACTCTGGAATCAGAAAACGGAAGTACACAGGGATTCTGATTTCTACAAAAACGAAGCATTTTTAGCGGGCGCTTCATCATTAAACGACGAAGAAGTTGAAGCTATAGGCGATGTCTCGGGGAAAAGTCTGCTCCACCTGCAATGCCATTTTGGACAAGACACCTTGAGTTTTGCGCGTATGGGGGCTCACGTCACGGGGGTCGACCTTTCCAACAAGTCGATCGATTTAGCGAAAGAGCAGGCCAAAAAAATTGGTATCGACGCCCATTTCGTTTGTTGCAATGTACTTGACACTAGAAAACATCTGAGCGAACAGTTCGACATCGTTTTCACCTCGTACGGAACGATTGGCTGGTTGCCTGATTTAAAACCTTGGGCAGAAGTTGTGCAGCAATCACTCAAACCCGGCGGCATGTTTGTCATCATTGATTTTCATCCGATGCTATGGTCTCTCGACGATAAGTTTGAGCAATTTGGTTACCCCTATTTCAACCGGAAAACGATTATCGAGGACACGGAAGGCACGTATGCCGATACAGAGGCAGCCATAGGTGGAAAGAGTTATTCATGGAATCATTCTTTCGCCGAACTGTTCGAATCTCTGAAGTCGCAAGGGCTCACGATTGAGACTTTCAACGAATATGACTATTCGAATTACAACTGTTTTCCGAATGTCAAGGAATTCGCACAAGGCAAATGGAGATTCCCACAGCACGAAGACCGCATTCCGTATATGTATCTCCAGAAATGGATTAAGCCGATTTAGGTTTTTTGCTTTTTCTTCTTGGCTGCAGGGAACAAAATGTTGTTCAAGATCAGCCTGTACCCCGGTGAATTTGGGTGCAAGTTTAGGTCAGTCGGCGGATCACTTACGCGATGGCGATAATCTTCTGGATCGTGCCCCCCGTAAAAAGTCCACTGGCCTTGGCCCAGACTTCCATGGATGTACTTCGCCGTTTTCAAATTTCTATTCTCGCCCATGATCGTGACATCGGCCTTGATATACTTGGAACGAAAACTAGTAGTCTGCCCCATAAATCCTTTGATTACTTGCTCATGGCTCTGGGTAAGCATGGTTGGAATAATATCCCACTTGGCTGAAAAATCAAAAAGTGTAAAGAAATCCTGCAGCTCACCTATTTTACCATGGTCGTCTGTCCCATCAATCGAAGAAAACTCATAGACCATCGGATCTTTTTCCAATGCAAAATTCTTGAAGGCAAATGTCTGCTCAAAATCCAGCTTCTCTTGTGCTCTGCTATCTGCTGGATCATTGTCATACATGGACTCGCAGATATCCACATTTTGAGCCGCTAAAGCAATGTCAAACGAGTCGGTTCCTGAACACATCGTGAACAAAAAACCACCGCCCATTACAAAATTCCGAATATCAAGAACCACCTGGCGCTTCATTTCAGAGACTTTTTGAAAACCCATAGCACTTGCTGTGGCTGTCTGCGATCTCACTTCTTCCTGGTACCAGTCGGCCCCACGAAAGGCTTTATAAAACTTACCATATTGTCCGGTAAAATCTTCGTGGTGTAAGTGAAGCCAGTCGTATTTCGGTAACTCTCCTCGAATAATCTCTTCATCGTATACTACGGTATAGGGAATCTCCGCATAGGTGAGAGCGAGTGTCACAGCATCATCCCAGGGCAACTTCGTTTTGGGAGAGTATACGGCGATTTTAGGAGCGACTTCCAGCTTTACTTTTTCCATATTCACTTCAGGATCCGCAATTTCGGCGGCAATGCTTCTAGCTTGCACATCGGCGATAACTTGAAAGCTCACCCCTCGAATGGTACATTCGTTCACTATGTCGGTGTAATTTTCAATAAGGAAGCTACCTCCTCGGTAATTCAGGAGCCAATCAATTTCGATCTGATTTTGCAATACCCAGAAAGCAATCCCATAGGCTTTGAGGTGATTCGACTGAGCATCATCCATGGGAATAAGCACCTTGGAAGCAAAGCCAACCTGAACCAAAAGGACTAGAAAAATAGTAGACAGAAATTTACGCATAATGAGATTGAGCAATTTACATGTTGCATTCAACGCCATAAAGGTACAAAAGTTGTGCCGCGGGCTGTCAAGCGAAAAACGGTAAAAGATGTGAAATTAGAACGGTGGTTCGTCGTCGTCGACATTTGGAATTGGAGACTCCTCATCTTCCATCGTATTGAGTCTAGATGACACAGTAATTGTTGGAACATCCATAAACTCCGTGTTCGGTTTCATGGCTGAAGTACCAAGAGACTCGCCATTATCGAAGGCATCCCAATTGGCAAATTTGGCCAATCGACCAATGAAGCGAAGCTTGACATTCTCCAGGGCACCGTTTCTGTGCTTAGCGATTATCAACTCACCCATTCCTGCGGTCGGATTTCCGTCGGCGTCTTCATCCATACCATAGTATTCCGGTCGATAGATGAAACACACGATATCAGCATCTTGCTCAATCGCTCCTGACTCACGGAGATCGGAAAGCATTGGACGCTTATCACCACCTCTGGTTTCTACCGATCTAGACAACTGCGAAAGAGCAATAATTGGCACGTCTAGTTCTTTTGCGATACCCTTGATCGATCGAGAAATCGAACTGATTTCCTGTTCACGATTTCCTTTTCCATCGCCGCCGGCAGTCATCAGTTGCAAGTAATCGATGATTACCAACTGAATTCCGTGTTGGGCCTTCAATCGACGACATTTTGCACGAAGCTCGAAAATAGAGAGACCTGGAGTATCATCGATGTACAAAGGAGCTTCTGACAAACGACCAATTCTAGCATGGAGTTGCTGGTATTCATGATCGGCCAAGTCGCCTTTTCTCAACTTATCGGCTGAGATTTCGGATTCACTGGCAATCAGACGTTGAACCAACTGTACGGAAGCCATCTCCAATGAAAACACGGCCACTGGAACATTGAAATCAACCGCCATATTTCGAGCCATCGAAAGAACGAAGGCTGTTTTTCCCATACCAGGACGTGCGGCCAATACAATCATATCGGACTGCTGCCACCCAGAGGTAACCCGGTCCAGATCAGAGAATCCACTTGGCACTCCAGAAACACCATCGGTATTTTTTCTTGCGCTCTCGATGTTCTTGATCGTCTCGCGCATGATGTTCGTTACCGAATCGTAGTTCTTTCGAATATTTCCTTCAGCTACCTGAAAGAGCTCATTCTCCGCGTAATCGAGCAAGTCAAAAACATCGGTGGTATCTTCGAACGACTCCTTGATGATATTTCCAGAAATACGAATTAATTCCCGCTGTATGAACTTCTGCGCAACGATACGCGCATGGTACTCAACGTTGGCTGTCGATGCCACACGATTCGTGAGCTGAGCAATGTAAAACGGTCCGCCCACAAACTGCAAGTTCCCCTCATTCTTCAACTCTTGCGTAACGGTCAAAATATCAATTGGCTCGCCTTTTTCAAAAAGCTTGGCAATAGCCGTAAAGATTTTTTGGTGCGATTCTTTGTAGAAACTGTCGGACCTCAGAATATCAATCGCCGAGTTCACGGCCGACTGTTCGAGCATCATGGCTCCCAAGACTGCTTCTTCAAGATCTACTGCCTGTGGTGGGATTTTTCCTAGCTCCAAGCCTTCTCCACTCACTTTACGTGGTGATTGGCCGTGGGGTGCGTTTTGTGATATTGCTGTCGTTTCCTTCATAGTAAAAGCGGACATCAAAGATAGTGGAGTTGGCCATGCGAATTGGGCTAGGCCTCAAGAAGAAAGTAACAAAATAATTCTTCGTAAAAGACCTGCTATTGTGAATTAAAAAAGCTTTGACAACAAGTCCAAATTCACTACGGCCCTGAGAATTGCAATATTACTCCGATTATGTACGCTAGATACTTCCCCCAATGGTCCTTAATGTTTACTTTTCAGACATGCTCCGATCAGTTTCGTACGCCATTGCATTTGCCTTGTGCATAGTTCTTATTCCAGGATGTAAGAAGGACTTGGACGAATTATCACCGCGGATAAAATTTATTACACCCTATGCGGGGAGCCAATATTCGGTGCTCGATTATGTAGATGTGCAAGTGGAAATTACGGACGAAACGGCTATCGACTGGGTGCATGTTGACATTGTCAAATCCAACAACGTTCAAATTGCTGCGGCTCAGCAGATGAGTTTTTCGGGTTCGACGAGTGAAACAATTCAAGTGGGCATACTCTTGGAGAACATTCACATAGAAAGTGATACCTACTACATACGTGTGCGCGCCCACGACGGGACCAATGAGCACGTGTCTTTTCGAGAAATTCAAGTGTCGGCGGTGCCTTTGGAGGTATTGGGGATATTCGTTTATTCACCTTTGAGTGCATCCAACTTGGAAATTAGCCAGGTAGACGGGAACGATGTTACCCTTGTGGCCAATTGGGATTCGGACTTTTCCTTTGGAGCGGCCAACAGCTACCATCGCGAAATAGGATTTGCTGGAGATGAGCTGGATGGAATAACCGTGTTGGACGGTGGTAATTTTGAATTATTGCATTCGGAACCGAGCAACAACAATACAGATTCTCCCTTTTACCATGATTTTTTCTTCAACTATGACGACCTACGATATTATGCCATAACGCGCGATGGTCAGATTCAAATTTACCGCCCTGGGGGTACGCTCCAGCAAACGATTCAAACGCAAGTCAATCAGCGCCCCTACCATTTATTGGTGACAGACAACAAGCTCATAGTTGAAGAACGGAATTGGAGTGGCAGTCAGCAATACCTCAATCAATATTACAAAGGATCGGGCTCCTTGGAGGGGTCGATCGCCCTGCCATTTGCGCTTGTCGCTATTGTTGAAACAAATGATGGCGTGCAACTTTTCGGATATGATGGGGATGAATTAAAAACGATGCAGTATAGTACTTCGAATTACACGACGAGTTCGATTGTGGATGTCGGTGATCTAGGAATTGGGACTGTGCATAGTGTTGTGCGGGTAGAAGGAAGTTCGAATGACGAGGCTTTTGTGCTTTGTGGTGATGGTGGTATGAAGGCCGTGACAGTGAACATCGTACAGGCCAATGTTGTTGCCAGTTGGTCGCAAGGAGGATCGCATGTTGAGTTGAACCAGGCCACGGGAGAATTACTCGTACTATCTGGAAATGAGCTGCTCACCTACAGTTGGTCCAATTCTAGTCCGTCAAGCTCGGTATCCATTGGCTCAGAAGCGGCCGATTTTAGTATTCTGTATAACAAATAGACTATTCGGCGAGCAAATCACATTGCCAAACACCCCGCCCGTGGGTACCAATAACCAACTTTGATGCTTTGTAGTTAATAGCCATGGACTTCATCCAAGTACCTGGCATACCGGTGAGACAAGTCCACTCTTTTTCCAATTTACTGCGCGTAAAAACCCCATAATTCGACCCGAGATAAAGCCTTTCATCGCTATTTTTGTCAAGCACCATCGATTCCACTTTGGCATACCCTAGTTTTTTACCGATATCTATCCACTTCTCTCCGGTGTATCGAAATACCTTGTTTTCGGGATTGGTCTCTTTGTAGGATACCCAGCACTTTTTCCATTCGTCGGGGTCAATAACCAGATCGGAAATCCATCCTTTTGCCGGTAATTCAAGTTTTTCCCATCGAATGCGTGCGACAGTTTCTTCGTTTAATTTTTCGGTGCGGAAGAGGACAGGATCCGACTTGTCTTCTCTGAGGCAGTAGATGTACATAACGTCGGGATTGGACTCAGAAACGAAAATTTTATAGACCGTGAGCAGACCTTGATGTTCTCGCACGTCGAAAATGGTTTCCCACTCCTCGCCTAGGCTTGTTGAGCGCACAAGTTGGTCGCCTGCGCAATAAAGGACATTGGAATAAGCAGTATTCATGCGGATCCATGTGTGCCATTCGGCTTTATTGGCTCCTGAATAAACGGCATCATCCCAATTATCACCGCGATCAGTTGTGCGATTGATATGACCTCCCTGCTTGGTTGCAAACATCACGTGAGGATCGCTGTGGTCGATAATCGTTTCAAATCCGTCCCCCCAAGTAACGTGAAACCACTCACCATCTCGAAGTAAATTGCCACCCGTATCATAAGCGCCGAAAAGAACTTGAGCTTCATTGGTTTGAGCAACTGCCAGGCCAAAAACATTGGCTACCCCAATTCCATTGTCGCGTGATTCGAAGGTGAGTCCGCCATCAAAACTCACCGACACTCCACCGTCATGTGAAGCCCAAACTGTTTTTCCATCGGCCGCAAAATTCAAGTGGTGAATATCGTCGTGCATTTGTCCGCGTTCAATCTTATCAAACGACTTCCCTCCATCTGTACTTCGATATACTGGTTGCACATTACCAACAACAACCAAGCTTGAGTCAACGGGCGAAATATCAAAAGCTCTACCGCGCGTTGGGATCATGTTGTCCATGTTTTTTCGGAGCGATCGGATTTCGGTCCATTCCTTTTTACGAATATCGAATCGTTGCAATGAAGCTGGCCCCATCGCCGCAGTTCCATGTTTATCGGCGCACGTTACCGCGGCATAGATGTGTTCTGGATTCTGGTCGGTAAACTCAAGTTCCATTCGCAGGAAAGTGAATTTTTCGGGGTTTTCATATTTCGGCAGGGGCAATTCGTTCCATGTGAGTCCGCAATCCCCGCTTACCATAAACTTCTCTCCAGCCGCGTAAATGACCGATTCATCCCATGGATAAACCTCGATATCGTAGAAGAAACTTTCAGCTTTTTTGGTCCAACGCACTTTTAATGGGTCCTCCTCCAAGGCGTTGTTGGTAGCATACAACCCTTTATTTGAGGCGACAAAGATTCTATTGAAGTTGCACGGGTGCGCGACGACCTTGCCTACAAGAGTCCAATCGCTGTTTGATTCGGAAACTGGAAAAGTCTTTTCAATGTTTTTCCCATTGATATTCTCCCAAGTTTCTCCGGCATCTTTTGTGCGCCAAATTCCATCGCTATACATGAATCGGTCGTCGCTATCACCTGTTGCGATGATCCAATTATTCATATCTTCAGGATTCACGGTAACCGAAGCACATCCAGAAACAGGAAGTTGATCGGTCCCGCCATTTCGCCATTTCAATCCGTTGTTAGAGGTAACAAACAAGCCACCCGTTGGAGAACAGGCAAATACATTGTTGTTGTCGACCGGATTGATGTACACGTAATTCACCCGACCAGTTCCATTTCCTCTACCAGTAGAATACGAAGGAATCGCTCTTCCACCTGGATTCATCTCCTTGGGTTGTTCATTGGGGCCGAGGCATTCAAAGTCATAGGCACGGTTGTTAAACTCACGACCAAACAAGGAATTTGATTTGACATCCAGCGGTTCGGAGTTTGGATTATCGGAACAGGCCATGCTCTCAACTTCTTGTGTATTGGAGGTCAAGGCCAAGATTGGAATCAAGGCGATTACAATGGCAAGAGTCCAGAGAAGGTTCGAGTGAATTCGCTTATCTTTATGCATTCTACTAAAATTTACAACCGCAATCTCGTAATAAATGACTTGCCATGCTTAACAAGTTTCCACAACGATTGATTTTCATTTTCATTGCCCTATTTTCAGGCTACAGCTCGCTTGCTCAATTACCCGATGGGGCCGTCGCTCCGGATTTTACCTATACCGACATCGAGGGCAATACACATACATTGAGTGATTATTTAGCACAAGGCAAATGGGTCTTTCTCGACATATTCGCGGTTTGGTGTAACAACTGCGTCAATCAAATTCCGAATGTAGAGGCCAGTTACGCTGCCTATGGACCGGAAGGGGACAATAGCACAGTTTTCCTAGCGTTGGAAATTGATCCGGATACGGAAGATGATATGCAGCATCCGATAGGCACGGAATCCTACGATTGGTTGAATGCATTTGACTACCCGATCATCAACGACACGGAGGATTTCACGACCTTGTATAGCACAACATTTCAGCCTGCCTTTTATTTGATTCGTCCTGACGGGATCTCCTATTTTGTCTATCCGCCAACTCCTGCTAATCTGCAAGAAGTATTCGATACCTATCAGCCAGGATGCATGGATAACACTGGGTGCAACTATGACTCCAATGCCAATGTAGACGATGGTTCATGTGACTTTCTGAGTTGCTATGGATGTACGGATAGCGGTGCTTGCAATTACGACAGTTCGAGTACAATGAACGATGGCTCATGTGATTTCGTAACATGTGTAGGTTGCATGAACCCGATGGGGTGCAATTATGATTCTACGGCCACTCAAGCCGGAACATGCGACCTTGAAACGTGCTACGGCTGTACGGCTGCTGCGGCGACCAACTATGATTCAACGGCCACGTTCAACGACGGGTCCTGCATTTTCACCACAGATGTGAACATGGATTCGGTGGTGAATGTCACTGACTTGCTGCTCTTTCTCGCTGTATTTGGCTGTGAAGCAGACTGTCCGCTTGGGGACTTTGACAGCTCCGGATCGGTGGACACGACAGACCTATTGCAATTGCTTTCCGAAATCGGACAGGGAACGTGAAGTCATTTTTCTCGACTACAGAACCCCTTCGAATTGGAATTACCTAGCCTATATAATTGACAGCCACAACGAAATGTTGATTTCAAGACAAGCGGTCAAGTGGACACAGCTAGCCTGTTCCGCTTAGTAGGATTTATTGGAATGACTTATAAAAATGCGGGGCCGACTATTTCAGCGAAAATGCCTTTTTGATTTTGGCAACATAGTCCAATTCTTCCCATGGAAACAACTTAACCTTCATGGTCTTCGATTTCCCTGATCCGTCAACAAAAGTCTTGCTTACTTCAACAGGTTTTCTTCCCATATGGCCGTAAGCTGCAGTTTCGCGGTAGATTGGTGAACGTAATTTGAATCTTTTCTCGATGGCATATGGGCGCATATCAAAAACAGACTCAAGAGCTTTGGCAATTTCGCCATCAGACAAATCTACTTTTGCTGTACCATAGGTATTCACATACAATCCAACAGGTTCTGCGACACCAATAGCGTATGCCACTTGAACGAGAACCTCAGTACATACACCGGCGGCAACAATGTTTTTAGCCATATGACGTGTCGCATACGCAGCCGATCGGTCAACTTTACTAGGGTCTTTCCCAGAAAATGCACCACCACCGTGTGCCCCTTTTCCTCCATAAGTATCGACGATGATTTTTCTTCCCGTCAAACCCGTATCGCCGTGCGGTCCGCCAATCACAAATTTACCTGTTGGGTTCACATGCAACTTAAATTTGCCGTTGAACATGGCTTGAATGGACTTAGAGAATCGCTTTGCTACGGCTGGAAGTAAAATTTCTTTTACGTCTTTCTTTATTTGCGCAAGCATCTTTTTCTCCTCGTCGAAATCATCGTGTTGTGTGCTCACAACGATCGCCTCAATTCTCTTTGGATTTCCCTTTTCGTCGTACTCGATCGTAACCTGTGATTTCGAATCGGGGCGCAAGTATTTCATTTTCTTACCTGCCTTTCTGATCGCAGCCAGCTCCAGCAAAATTGCATGAGAAAGCTCTAAAGAAAGCGGCATGTAATTGGTCGTTTCAGACGAGGCATAACCAAACATCATTCCTTGGTCTCCTGCTCCTTGATCTTCCTTCTTGACACGCTCGACACCTTGATTGATTTCTGGTGATTGCTCATGAATGGCCGACAAAACACCACATGAATTTCCGTCGAACATGTAAGCGCTCTTGGTATATCCTATGTCGTTAATTACTTCACGGGCGATGTTCTGGACATCCAAATAAGTCTTCGACTTGACCTCACCAGCCAAGAACACTTGACCTGTAGTTACGAGCGTTTCGCAGGCAACTTTTGAAGTCGGATCAAAGGCTAGAAAATGATCAATTAGAGCATCGGAAATTTGATCGGCGACCTTATCAGGGTGGCCTTCAGAAACAGACTCGGAAGTAAAGAGATACGACATAACTATGTGCTTATTTGAGGGCAAAAGTATAAACTTTCATTCGATACTGACATCAAAAATGTACAAATACCCAAGAAGATCAAATTTTAAAATCTTTTTGGTCTACCTTTGCGGTGCTTATCAAGAAAGACGGAGGGATTAGGCCCTTTGATGTCTTGGCAACCCGGGCTAGCCGGGTGCCAAATCCTACCCCGCCACTACTATGGCGGAGAAAGATACGAGATCGATTTTCAATACTCCCTTTCACCTTTTTCTTGCTAAGTCTTATTTACTCAGAAATGAAGACGATAGAACAACTTGCGCAAGAAAAAATTCTGGTACTAGATGGCGCCATGGGAACGATGATCCAAAGGCACCGGCTTTCAGAAGAAGGGTTTACCCCCAAAGGATTGGAGAATCACACCTTTCCCTTGAAGGGGAACAATGATCTTCTTTCTATAAGCCAGCCCCAGATTATCTATGACATCCACCGCGACTATTTAGCTGCAGGCGCCGATATCATTGAAACGAACACCTTCAATAGTACATCCATTTCTCAAGCCGATTATGGATTGGAGAGTTGGGTATTCAGCATGAACAAAGAATCGGCTGCCCTCGCATCAAGGGCGTGCAAAGAATTCAGTACGCCCGACAATCCGAGATTCGTAGCCGGTTCGATAGGTCCGACAAACAAAACAAGCTCACTTTCACCCGATGTTAATAATCCGGGGTTCAGAGCTGTTACATTTGATGATTTAGTGGAGACTTACACTGAACAAGTTAAGGGACTGATTGCTGGAGGTGTCGACCTGTTCCTGGTTGAAACGGTATTTGATACGTTGAATGCGAAGGCCGCACTCTTCGCGATCAATAAAGTCATGTCGACTTCCGGCCAACATATACCCGTTATGCTTTCCGGTACGATTACGGATAGTTCGGGCAGGACTCTTTCTGGACAAACGACGCGTGCATTTTTAATTTCGGTACAACATGCCAACTTGTTTTCAGTCGGCCTAAACTGCGCTTTGGGAGCCAAGCAATTGGTTCCCTACTTGGACGTGCTGGCCGAGCATGCCAATTGTGCCGTGAGTGCTCACCCAAATGCCGGTTTGCCAAATGAAATGGGGGAATACGATGAAACTCCTGAGCTAATGGCGGCCCAAATCAAGGACTATTTAGAACGAGGCTTGGTCAATATCATTGGTGGATGCTGTGGCACGACCCCCGAACACATACGCGCGATTTCAGATTTGGCACAAAACTATTCGCCCCGACAATTGAACCATTCAGAAGTGAAGGTATAAGCATGGATAGCAGTGGAATAACATTAGAATTGGCCGGATTGGAGCCATTGGTGATTACGAAAGACTCCAATTTCGTCAATGTAGGAGAGCGCACGAACGTTGCTGGGTCAAGGAAGTTCCTTCGTTTGATCAAGGACGGAAAGTTTGAAGAAGCCCTGAGTATCGCGCTGGAACAAGTCGAAGGTGGCGCTCAAATTCTGGACGTCAATATGGATGACGGCATGTTGGATGCCAAGGAATCCATGGTCACCTTCCTAAATCTGATCGCCTCAGAACCCGATATATCCCGCATTCCCATCATGATTGATTCATCGAAATGGGAAGTCATTGAAGCTGGATTGAAAGTAGTTCAAGGAAAGTCGGTTGTCAATTCGATCAGTCTTAAAGAGGGTGAAGAAGAATTTCTGCGACAAGCGCAAATGGTGAAGGCGTACGGAGCAGCTGTAATCGTAATGGCCTTTGACGAGACTGGTCAGGCCGATACCTACGAGCGACGAATTGAAATATGCAAGCGAGCGTATGACCTGCTAATCCAAGGAGCCAAATTTGACCCTAGAGATATTATTTTCGACCCAAACATCTTCCCTGTAGCGACCGGAATGGACGAACATCGAAGAAATGCATTGGACTTTTTCGAAGCTACCGCATGGATCAGACAAAACCTTCCTGGAGCACATGTAAGCGGAGGAGTGAGTAATGTTTCATTCTCTTTTCGAGGCAACAACACGGTACGTGAAGCCATGCACTCAGCTTTTCTCTATCATGCCATCAAAGCAGGAATGGATATGGGCATCGTCAATCCATCTATGCTCGAGGTTTACGACGATATTCCTGAAGAATTATTGCAATTGGTTGAAGATGTATTATTCGATCGCACAGAGAATTCTACCGAGGCCTTGTTGGACTATGCCGAAAATGTTAAGTCGGCCAAAACCACAACCAAAAAAGAACAAGAGTGGCGCAATGAAACGGTGGAAAAAAGACTCTCTCATGCATTGGTAAAGGGCATAACAGAATTCATAGTCGAAGATACAGAGGAAGCTCGCCTGCAATACGACCGACCTTTAGAGGTCATCGAAGGTCCTTTGATGGACGGGATGAATATCGTTGGAGACCTGTTCGGATCGGGCAAGATGTTTTTACCGCAAGTAGTCAAGAGTGCCCGTGTCATGAAGAAATCTGTGGCTCACCTTACGCCCTTCATTGAATTGGAAAAAGAAGGTGCAAGGCAGTCCAACGGAAAGATTCTCATGGCCACGGTAAAAGGGGATGTTCATGACATTGGAAAGAATATCGTGAGTGTTGTGCTTGCTTGCAACAATTTCGAAATAGTTGATTTAGGGGTCATGGTTCCTATGGACACTATTCTGGAAAAGGCACTTGAGCACGAAGTAGATATCATTGGACTCAGTGGATTGATCACTCCAAGTCTAGAAGAGATGATCCACATTGCGAGAGAAATGAAAAGGAGAAACTTGGACATTCCACTGCTTATAGGAGGAGCTACCACTTCTCGTGTGCATGCCTCCGTTAAAGTTCTGCCCGAATACGATAAGATCGTACATGTTGGGGATGCTTCTCGGGCGGTTACAGTGGCCAGTCAGCTCATGTCTACATCACGCAACTCCTACTTGGCAAAAATTAAAGCTGAATACATGGGAGTTCAGGAGATGTACAACAAGAGAAGAAGCGAAAAGAAGTATCTATCGATTGATGACGCCCGCGCCAACAGTTTGAAATTAGACTGGAATTCTTATTCTACTCCAAAACCAATCAAAGAAGGGGTTCATTCATTTATCGACATTCCAATTTCGGTCTTAAGAAACTACATCGACTGGACGCCATTTTTTCAGACCTGGGAAATGCATGGAAAATATCCGCAGATACTTTCTGATGAAATTTGTGGTAAGGAGGCGCAAAAGCTTTTCGACGATGCGGAAAGACTTTTGGATCGTCTTGAGGAATCGGGTGTCATTCGCAATGCAGCGGTTATTGGACTATTTAGGGCTCATAGTGAAGGCGACGACATACTAGTTGAAGATTCAGCGGGTCAAACAAAGCGACTTCTGACACTTCGTCAACAATCACAAAAGGCATCTGGCGCTCCGAATATTGCTTTGGCTGATTTTATAACTCCGGTGAGCTACAATAAGCCTGATTGGATTGGTTGTTTTGCAGTAACCGCCGGACTGGGAATTGAAAAACAGATCGCCCTACTACGCAAGGATCATGATGATTACAATGTGATTTTATTACAAGCTATCGCCGATAGGCTAGCCGAAGCACTTGCTGAGTTCATGCATGAAAAAGTACGCAAGGAAATTTGGGGATATGCGGCTCAAGAGGACCTTTCGAATCAAGAGCTAGTCAAAGAAAAATATCGAGGTATACGACCAGCACCTGGCTATCCCGCCTGTCCAGATCATCTTGAAAAAAAGACTATTTGGGAATTGTTGGATGTGGAGAGTAGCACAGGAATAGCGCTCACGGAGAGTTTGGCCATGTTGCCTACAGCATCAGTTTCAGGCTACTACTTCGGCCATCCCGAGAGCAAGTACTTTGGCCTTGGAAAGATATCCAGAGATCAAATTGAGAGCTATGCCCAGCGCAGAAAGATTTCGATCGATGAAGCTGAAAAATGGCTATCACCCCAACTAAACTACTAGGAAAATGAAAGTTATTGATCATATAAATGGTTCGAAAAGAACCCAGCTATCGATAGAGGTTCTTCCTCCCCTCAAGGGGCAGACAATAGACTCTATCTATGCTACACTGGATTCATTGGTTGAATTCCAACCTGCATTTGTAGATGTCACCTATCATAGAGAAGAGTATGTCTTTCGCGAAGTTTCCAATGGTTTGTTGGAGAAAATGGTTGTCAGAAAACGCCCTGGGACAGTAGGTATTTGTGCAGCAATAAAATACAAGTACGGCATCGATCCAGTTCCGCACTTAATATGTGGAGGATTTAGTAAAGAAGAAACTGAAAACGCTTTAATAGACTTGAATTTCTTGGGTATTGACAACGTCCTTGTTCTTCGAGGAGACCCCATTAAATCCGAAGGACGCTTCAAACCAGAAAGTGATGGTCATGCGCATGCAGTTAACCTGTTGGATCAAGTAATCGATATGAACCAAGGAAAATATCTGGATCCGGATTTAAAGAATCAGAATCCGACCAATTTCTGTGCTGGTGTTGCTGGATACCCTGAAAAACACTTCGAATCACCGAGCATGAAAACCGACCTCAAATATTTAAAAATGAAGGTGGATCATGGAGCCGAGTATATTGTAACCCAGTTGTTCTACGACAATCAAGTTTATTTCGACTTTGTCAAGTCTTGCCGACAAGCGGGCATCATGGTTCCCATAATACCAGGATTAAAGCCGATCTCTACGAAAGCACAGTTGAACATTGTTCCTCACTTCTTCCATGTTAATTTGCCCGACGAGCTAGTGGAGCAAGTAGAACGTGCTAAGAATGACTCGGAGGTTCGAGAAATCGGAATAGACTGGTGCAAACAACAATGCCGCGAGTTGATTAAAGCCGAGGTTCCCGTGTTGCATTTTTACACGATGGGGCGAGCCAAAAGCACTTATGAGATTGCTAAGGCTGTTTTTTAGTTCTTAGAGGGCTTGCATGAACTTTAGCCCTGTCTTACATTTGAGGTATACAACCAACACCTGTGCCTCAAACTAACGACGAACTACTCAAGCTCCATCTGGACATCATTCAGTACTTCTCCAAATCCATTTTCAGAAGAAACAGGGTAGATGATATCCTTTGGGACATTGCTTCAAATCTCATCCGAAAATTAAACTTTGTAGACTGTGTCATTTATATCCTAGATCCCGAAAGACAAGTATTGGTGCAAAAGGCGGCCTACGGAACAAAGAATATTGACAACGTTCAAGTGGCCGATCCTATCGAGATTATACCTGGGAAAGGAATAGTTGGATTTGTCGCGGTGAGCGGTAAACCTGAGATAATCGATGATTGTTCGATGGATCCGCGCTACATTATTGATGACGCCAAGCGGCTTTCAGAGATATGCGTCCCTATTATCTATGAAAACGAAGTCATTGGAGTAATCGACTCTGAACACACGGATAAGAATTTTTACACCGCTTGGCATTTGGAGGTATTAGAAAGCATTGCCGCCATATCGGCTACAAAAATTGCTAAAACACTTATAGAAGAAGAGAACGAAGTATTGGCTCGATTCTTCAATGAAAGTCCGAATCCTACGCTCAGGGTGAGCAAGACGGGCATTGTTCTGAACATGAACAATGCTGCTCGAAATGCATCCGGAATTTGGAAAATTAAGGAGAATAAGATTGGAAATAAATCCATCCTTTCTGCGATCGACGCCTCTTTGGGCAATATAAGCGTATGCGAATTCGAAGTACAGTCTGCTAATCGAAAATTGGCACTAAGGTTCGTGCCTTTTCCAGCAAAAGGATACGTAAATATCTACTCATCTGATATCACCGAAATTAAACATGCTCAACTTGTCGCCGAAAAATCAAGTTTGGCCAAAGATGAATTTTTGTCGGTCATGAGTCATGAAATCCGTACTCCTTTGCACGCCATATTGGGGATCACCACTCTGCTACAATCCACTGAATTGAGCAGCAAGCAAAACGACTATGTCTCAAATCTAGAATTCGCCGGTAACAGTCTGCTCGCCCAAGTAAACGACATTCTCGATTTAGAGAAGATTATAGCCGGAAAAATCGAGTTTAACAATCGGCCATTTGATCTTCGTCAAATCCTGCGCCAAGTTGTGCAAACCTTTCAAGCCAGGTCTAACGAGCGCAAAAACAAGATCGAGCTTCGCGTCCATACCGATGTACCATCTGTGCTAAAGGGAGACGATCAAAAATTTGTTCAGGTTATAAACAACTTGGTTTCGAATGCGATAAAGTTCACGTTTGATGGAGAAATATCCATAGAAGTAAGACTCGTTGGCACCGATCACGATAAAACAGAATTAGAACTCCAAGTATCTGACAACGGTGTGGGAATTCCGATGCAAAAACAAAACAAGGTATTTGAGGCCTTTGAACAAGCGGAATATTCTACGACCCGTAAATATGGCGGATCAGGACTTGGACTTACCATTACCAAAAAGCTGATTGAACTACAAGGAGGGCGCATTGTTTTACAAAGCGAAGCGGGAAAGGGAACAACTATTACTTTAAATCTGATATTTGAAACAAAGACAACTTCTGGCAATGAATCTATGATATCTGGCCCGATCGATCGAATTCAACTAAACCCAGAGACTTTAAAAAACCGCAAGATTTTGATTGTAGATGACAATCCCATCAACTTGATGATCGCGCAAGAATTCCTAAAAAATCATGGAGCTCAGATTCATTTGTCCAATGATGGGATCGAAGCAATCGCCGACTTCCAAACATTTCTTCCTGACATGGTGTTGATGGACTTACAAATGCCCAATTGCGATGGTTACGAGGCTGCTCGAAGAATTCATGCTTTGGAATCCGAGAAAACCCAAAAAACTCCGATTATTGCGCTTTCGGCAGATGTCGTCGCAAGAAGCCGAGAAATTGCAATTGAAGCAGGTATGGCCGATGTCATTTCTAAACCCTTTGAACCAGACTTTTTGCTTGCTGTGATTAACAAGTATTTTAAATTCTAGGCTGACTATTTATTCCTGAAAAACAGACGAATCGGGACCCCCGTAAAGTTAAAATTCTCACGGATTTTATTCTCCAAAAATCGTTTGTACGGATCTTTAATGTACTGAGGTAAGTTACAGAAGAAGGCAAAAGCTGGTGACTTGGAAGGCAGCTGAGTTATGTACTTCACCTTAATAAACTTGCCTTTTGTAGCTGGAGGTGGATTGTCAACAATCAGCTGCAATAGCGCCTCATTCAACTTGCTCGTTGGAATCTTTCGAATCTTGTTCTCATACACTTCTAGTGCTAGTTCCAGCGACTTAAGAATTCTTTGCTTGGTAATATTGGACGTAAAGATTACAGGAACATCTGTAAAAGGACTCATCCTTTCACGAATCTGCTTGAGCATGGCATCGTGCGTGTGTTGGTCCTTTTCAACAAGGTCCCATTTATTGACAGCGATTACAACCCCTTTTTTTGCTTTGGCAATTTGATAGAAAATGGACAAGTCTTGCTTTCCAAGTTCATCCGAACCATCGATCAGGAGAATACACACGTCACAATCTTCGATTGCTTTTATTGTTCGCACCGTGCTGTAAAACTCAAGATTATCGTCAATCCTGGACTTTTTTCGAAGTCCGGCAGTATCGGTAATGATAAAGTCAAAGCCAAAAGCGCGGTAATGCGTATCTACAGAGTCTCTGGTAGTCCCTGCAATATCGGTCACAATGTTTCTATCTTGGTCTAGCAGCGTATTGATGAAGGTTGATTTTCCAACATTTGGTTTGCCAACTACAGCGATACGAGGTATGGTCGATTCTTCTTGCTCCAAAGATTCGGGTAATGCTGCGATTATCTTATCAAGTAAGTCTCCAGAACCATAACCACTAGCACCGCTAATTGGAATAATTTCATCAGTCAGCCCAAGAGCATAGAAATCAGACATTCCATGAACCTTATCAGAAGTGTCAACTTTGTTGGAAAGAACGAGTACATCCTTCCCCTTTTTCCTTAGGAGTTTGGCAATTACTTCATCGTGATCAGTAATTCCTGTGGTAACGTCCACCACGAAGAGAATCAGATCAGCTTCTTCAATGGAGATAAGCACTTGTTGGCGAATTGCTGCTTCGAACTTATCATCGGAGTTGTTGACATAGCCGCCGGTGTCGATGATATTGAATTCACTACCGCACCATTCTACCTTTCCATATTTTCTGTCGCGTGTTACGCCAGAAACTGGGTGAATGATAGCGTCTTTGGATTCAGTGAGACGATTGAACAATGTAGATTTGCCGACGTTTGGTCGGCCAACAATGGCAACAAGATTACTCACGACATGAAAAATTTAAGTAAACAAAAAAGCCCCTTAAAATAAGGGGCTTTTTGAAAATTGGCGACGACATACTCTCCCGGAATACCAGTACCATCTGCGCTGGTGGGCTTAACTTCTCTGTTCGAAATGGGAAGAGGTGGACCCCACCGCCTTAGTCACCTAAAAAGGAGATATATTGATAGAGTTTATTTTAAATAAGCTTCCGAGTAATTAGTATCGCTCAGCTTTGACATTACTGCCTTTACACTTGCGACCTATCAACGTCATCGTCTCTAACGTCTCTTAAATGAAGTCTAATCTTGAGGTGAGTTTCGTACTTAGATGCTTTCAGTGCTTATCTCATCCATACGTAGCTACTCTGCAGTGCGGCTGGCGCCACAACAGATACACCAGAGGTATGTCCAACTCGGTCCTCTCGTACTAGAGTCAGGTCCTCTCAAACTTCAAACGCCCACAACAGATAGGGACCGAACTGTCTCACGACGTTCTGAACCCAGCTCGCGTGCCACTTTAATGGGCGAACAGCCCAACCCTTGGGACCTTCTCCAGCCCCAGGATGTGACGAGCCGACATCGAGGTGCCAAACCACTCCGTCGATGTGAGCTCTTGGGAGTGATCAGCCTGTTATCCCCGGCGTACCTTTTATCCTTTGAGCGATGGCCCTTCCATTCGGAACCACCGGATCACTATGTCCTACTTTCGTACCTGCTCGACTTGTCGGTCTTGCAGTCAAGCACCCTTATGCCATTACGCTCTTCGTATGATTACCAACCATACTGAGGGTACCTTTGAAAGCCTCCGTTACTCTTTTGGAGGCGACCACCCCAGTCAAACTACCCACCAAGCACTGTCCTCTTACGAG